>JAUXQA010000341.1 GCA_030683195.1 Rhodoferax sp.
TAGTGATGACGCTGTCATCTATTTTGGTGCCCATGGTGGTGGCGGCTCCCTTGAGGCTCACTTTGTTGTCCACGGATGTGACGCCTGCAACCGCTTGCGCCACGGCAACAGCCCGGTCAATCTGGGATTGGTTGTCCACAAAGCCACTCAGAAGTACCTCGCCTTTGCGGGTTTCAACCTTGAAATCAAAACCCTTGACGTCCATGCTGTCAGCCAGTCCGGCCTTGACCATGGTGGTGATGACTGTGTCGTCAACCTGGGTGCCCACCGTTGTGCTTGGTGCCGGTGGGGCAGTTGTAGCAGCGGTGTCAACAGGCTTGCTGCAAGCAGCCAGGGTAATCGCCATGACGCTGGCGAATGTAACGGCCAAAAGCCGAGATCCAGATGGGGTGTTCATTTGAAGATGCCTCCTGTAAAAAAAAGAAACCCCGTAACTCGATAGGCGAATTCGGGGCAACGGAGTTGGGCCAACGGCCCAAGTTCAAATTAAGGACGGACGACGATGTCGTTCCTGACGGACTTCACATTGGCGACGTTGCGGGCAATATTTTCAGCGGCCGACTTTTCAGTCATGCTCTTGGCGAAACCGGACAACTGCACTGTGCCTTTCAGGGTTTCAACGCTGATGGACGTGGCGCTGACCAACTTGCTCTCAGCCATACGGGCCTTGACGAGCGTGGTGATGCCGGCGTCATCCACATAGGCGCCCACTGTTTCCTGTCCGCGTGTGACGGCGCAACCGGCGGTGGTGAGCAGGGCGACGGCCATCATGGCGGCGGCGAGTGTTGTTTTGATTTGCATAGAGAATCTCCGTTGGATATTGATGATGAAGGCCCCACCATCGATGGGCAAAAATCTGAAGCCTCTTCAGACTGTAGCTTTATTTTAGAAATAGCAAATAAGCGCGTCCGTGCGCTAGCGCACTTAAGAATCAAAGTGGTATGACAAAGCTGGACTGGTCTGGCAGATCATTCCAGCGCAGAGGCTCACCGACCCGGAGCAGGCGCGCATCAGACGCGGCAAGGGCCTCCAGTGCGGCTGACTCGGACGCTCGTATCAGGGTAAAACTCATGGCCCTGCCATCTCGCACCAGCGTCAGCTCTGCTCGCGGCCAGTGGGAGGGCAGGCAAGGGTTGAATACCAGCGTTTGAGCCTGTTGGGTCAGGCCAAAAATGGACTCAATGGCTGCCCGGTGCAGCCAGGCGGCAGCGCCGGTATACCAGCTCCAACCACCTCGACCGGTGTACGGCGTGTGGGCATACACATCGCCGGCCATCACATACGGCTCAAGGCCGTAGACGGACCCCTGAGTGGGATGGTTTGCGCGATGCGCTGGGCTGAGGTAGGTGAAGTAGGTGTAGGCTGTGTCGGTGTCTCGCTGAGCTCCGGGGTTCCTTTTTGCAAGCTCGGCTTGTGCCATCAAGGCCCAGACACCGGCATGGGAGTATTGGCCACCATTTTCTCGCACGCCGGGTGGATACGCCTGGATGTAACCCGCGCTGGGAAGGGCGTCCATCAGGGGTGGTGACAACAGCTTGATCAACCCGGCATCGGTGTCCACTAGGTGTGCCTGCGCCGCTGCTATGGCCGTCTGCTGCATCGCCTGGGGCGCGACATTGGCCAGCACAGCCCAGGCTTGCGCAATCAGATCAATTTTGGCCTCGGAGTTGACGTTGGAACCGAGGGGCTGCCCCCCGTCAAAAAACGCACGCTTGAACCATTCACCATCCCACGCCACTGAACACAAAGCCTCTTTCCAGCCGGCTGCGGCCTGGTCCCACCGGTCAGCGCGTTGGTGGTCACTTCGCAGGCGCGCCAATGGTGAAAATTCACTGACTAACTGACAAAGAAACCAACCCAACCAGACCGACTCGCCTCGACCCTCAATGCCGACCCGGTTCATTCCGTCATTCCAGTCGCCGCTGCCCATCAGGGGTAGCCCGTGCACACCGACAGCCAAGCTGCGGTCAATCGCCCGCGCGGCGTGCTCATAGATGGAAGCGTCGTTCCCGCTGACGGTTGGCGTGCTGTAGATGTCTTCGGCACCCTCCGGTATGGCAGGACCCACGAGAAATGCGACAGGCTGATCAAGCAACGCCACGTCGCCCGTGGCACGCAGATAGTGCACACAGGCGTGAGCGAGCCACAACAGGTCATCAGAAAAATGCGTGCGCACACCATTGCCAAGCGGGGCATGCCACCAGTGCTGTACATCACCCGCCTCAAACTGGCGCGAGGCGCAAACAACGATCTGCTCACGAAGCATCTCGGGCGCCGCCCAGGCCAAAGCCAACGTGTCTTGCAATTGATCCCGAAAGCCAGTCGCCCCACCCGCCTGATAGAACCCGGCTTTGGCCCACAGCCGGCACGCCACCGTTTGGTAAAGAAGCCAACGATTGACCATGGCATCGAACAACGGGTCCGGTGTCTTGACGGTCGTCGCGCCCAGAAGGCGGTCCCAGGCCAGGCGCACCTCAGCCAGGCGGTTTCGCGCACCAACCGTACTTGCAAGGCCAGCCAGTTCCCGTGCAGCCTGCGGGTTGCTGGCGTACCCCAGCAAAAAGGTAATCGTAGCCGAATGACCTGACTTCACCTCAAAACCAACCGAGACGGCTGCGCAGGGATCGAGTCCGTCACCCTGGCGTTGACCCAGGTGGTCGGGTATCACTAACTGTCCACGAGCATCAAAGAACTCACGGCGATCGCAGGTCCAGTCTTGGGCCTCCCCGATTTCACTGGATAAACCAAAGAACGCCGTGCCCCCCCCAAACCCGGTGGAGCTGTCGAGCTGCGTCGCCAACAAGGCACCCAGTTCGCCCAGTCCAGAAGGGTTCTCCTGGAGAAATGCGCCGGTTCGTACCGTTCCACGGTCACTGCGATTGGCACCCATCAACCACTCTACCAAGCCAATCAAACGTAAACGTGTTGTCTTTGGACCTCTGTTAACCAATTCAACATGTATTTGTTTGACCGAGGTCACGGAGTCCACGCACCAGGTGACTGTGACATCAGTATCTTCATGACGGTGACTGATGCGGGTGTAGCCCTGTCCATGGGACACATGAAAACGGACGCTGCTCTCTATGCCAGCAGAGGGGGTCAGACGCCACACCTCCCGGGTCAGGGTGTTTTGCAACAAGAACCATTCGGAGGGCCGATCTTCCACCGGGTCGTTGGACCACGCGGTCAATTGATTCAGACGGCTGTTGATCGCCCAGGTGTATCCACCGCCGGCCTCGGAGATGTGGGCCCCCAACCCGGGGTTGGCCAACACGTTGATCCATGGGCGCAAGGGTCGCTGGATAGCGCTGACCTCAAATTTGAATTCACCCGTTCCAGGCCCAAACTCACCCTGCGCCGGCTTAACCCGATCGGGGCAATCCGGCCCGTTCGCCAAGGCAGAAGTAGAGACACCACCGCGCAGTTCAAGCGCCTGCTCGTGCAGGCGGATCAGCTCCTGGACATGAAAGGCCAGGGGACGGCCATCGGCCTGGAGGGACACCCTGGCAAGTCCGTGGAGAGACCGGAGCTCTTCATTCGACAACTCGTCCCTGCGCAGCACGTGAAATCCCGTGCTCACCTGGGCACCAGGTGCGCCGCAATCAGCGATGTGGCGGTCGCGAAGGGCGATGAGATCGCGCTGCAAAGGCATCAAATAACTCATGGGCTCCGCATTGACGACAACCAGATCACACAGCACACGACCCCATGACCAGAGGTTCAGGGCCTGGGTCAAGGAGCGCAGAAGACCGACCCCCCGAGAGGCACCTACCATGACCAAAATAATGGGGCGATCGCCCGAAATACCAAAGCGCCAGGGCATGCGGCGATCGAAGGTGACGCTCGCTGCGCCATCGGTTCGTACAGCCCTCGCCTGCACGCGCGTCAGGCTCAGCGCAAGGGCCGTCGTGAGTGTTTGCATGGCGGCGAAATTTTCAGCGCTGATGCGCAGCGCGCGCAGGCGAATGCCGGTCAATGTGGCTGACATGAGCAATGCCCGCTTGACGTTGCCTGCCTGGCGGTATTTGTCAACCACCGCATGCAGAGCCTGAGTATTCATGGACGCGGCTGTCGCAAAGGTGAGGCGCGCGTTGGTATGGGGCTCGATTCGCAGGCTGACAGTCAATGCACAGACCGGGTCCAACCCAGTATCCAAGAGCTGCCCTGCTTGCCCCTCATCTGGTGGCGCCGGCCTGGAGCCCGACAGCACTTGGTTGGGGCCCCGATTGCGCCCACGCCAAAGCTGGCGATCCGTGGCCAATCGGACGCCCAAAACCGAGGCTTTGATATCGGTCAAAAAATGTGCCATCTTCAGACCCTGCTCAGTCACCAAACGGGGCTTGCGCTGAAAGAACAGTGACTGTTGTGAACCAAGCCACTCTGCGGTGACAAAGAGGTTGGCGAAAGCCGGGTGAGCTTCGTCTGCCCGTTGATCTGACAGCGTCACCTCAAAAGCCGATGTCAACTCAATGTCCATGGGCACTTCGCCCAGATTTCGCAACTCCACCTGCCTGAACTCAATGTCATCTTCCGGGCTAACCCACACGTTCGTGTGGGCATGAAGGTCGCTCCATTGCGCATCGAAGCAGACTCGATCAGCGTGAAACACGCTTTGATAGTGCGCTTTCGCATCAGGTGCAGGATGCTGAGTGATGGACACAGGCTGTAATTTGCCCCCCCATTTCACATACAAAAAGCTCCCGTACTCGTCACGCAGTGCATCATCTCGCCACCGATTGATACCCGTCTGGCCCAAGGTACTGTTACCCGCACCATTGGCCCGCAAGAGCACGCTGTATCGCCCGTTGGAGAGAATATGAGTGGGCTCGACGGCCGATTCACCGGGCACTACCTCGCGCAACAAACCAGGGACACGCTGCCGGGGTGCCAGAGACTCGGGAACCAGCGGCAAAGTCTGCAAGACAGGTATTTCACGCGGCACCCGCTCATGCAACAAGGATGACACCGCCCGCAAGTGGGCGTTGGCCATGCCCCAGCGCAGCGCTGGTCCGGCCAAAAGTACATTGGCCAAGGCAACAATGCTCATCCCCTGGTGGTGTGCCATCACCGTATCCACTGGCGTAAACAACTCTGATCCCGTGCGCCCGGCGGTAGAGTAGTCCAGCGCCTCGATAAACCCGTAGCGTCCCCGGGCGCCGAGAGCCTCCAGCACCTTGAAATTAAGGATGGCACATTGGGGCGACAGTTGCGCCGCCATGGCTGTGGCATACGGCGCAATAACCAATTCATCAGGCGGCGTTCGGCGCAGGGCGAGCCTGGGTACGCCATGAGGCGCATATTGGTAGGCCAGCGTGAAGTCCCTGGCTGCGTAGGCTGACTCGGAAATACCCCAAGGCAGGCCATGCAGTTTGCCAAAAGTCATTTGCTCGGACAGGGCCGCGCGACTGGCCTCAAACAGGACGCTGTCACAGGGCTCATCCAATACCGCGCCGGGCATGAGGTACTCAAACATGGAGCCTGTCCATGACCGTAACCCTGCGGACGTGCCCACAGCAAAGAAGGGCCTGCCCAAGGCGTTCCAGTGGCGCACGGGCACATCACCTTTGGCAATGGCGAGAAGGCTGGTTAGTCGGGACTCCGAGGCCAACAGGTCATAGAACCCGCCATCGAGCTGCTGCTCCGCGACCCGAAATCCAATGTGAAAAAGATGCCTGCGGCGGCTGTAGAGAAAACCCAGATCGCACGCCCAGGCCAGCTGCTCAAACGCGCTGGCCAGCGCACGAAGGCGATTGCCCGCCTGAGACACGGCAGACGAGGCACTCCGAGGTGTCAACACGTCCATTTGCGAGGATCGCATGGTGGACCGGTAATCGGCCAACAACCACCTGAGCTCCAACCGCTGTGCTGCATTCAATTGGGTACGTCGTCTCAGAAGAGGTTCAAGCCGCTTTTTTGCTGACTCAAGAGCCTGTTGCGAGACACTGAGGTCAAAGGGCGTCTCGGCTAATTCAAGGCACGCTTGGGCGACTGACAGCAGGTAACCGCTGAGATTGCCACTGTCGACCGTGGAAACATACAGGGGCAACAAAGGCTGGCCACTCTGGGTGTCGTACCAATTAAGGAAATGACCCCGGTAGCGCTGCAACCCAAGAAGCGTCTTGAGCGTTGCCTCCAGGCGGTTCAAGAGGTCGTTGGTGCCTATCCAGCCAAACTGGCGAGCGCAAGCCACACTCAAGAGATAGAGACCAACATTGGTGGGTGACGTGCGATGCGCCACCATATCGTGCGGCGTACTTTGGAGGTTGTCCGGCGGCAAATAGTTATCTTCAGGCCCAATGCAACGCTCAAAAAAGCGCCAGGTATCTCGCGCCACACCACCCAGATAATCTTGATCGACCTGAGGGAATTGAGCCGCATCAGGCACGACGGTATTGCGACTGGCCAACCATGTCCACAAGGGCGACGCAGCCCACAACAGGCACAGTGCAGCGGCCAGCCAAGGCGTCGGGCTTGAGCCGATGGTGAGCAGTGCCCCCAACAGCAGGAGCGCCACAACAGGCTCTGACTTGTGCAGACGAATCACCGCCAGCAACCTTGTCTTGGCTTGGGCCTGCGCAGAGGCGGCCGTTGTCCATTGCAGTAAATGGCGTCGACTCACAAGCATGCGGTAGGTTGACCTTCCCACCGCGTCAAGTGCCATGAGGGATTGCTGCAGCAACTGCGCCAAAAGCCACAGGCCTCCGCACAGCGCCCGTGCCACGTCAGTCAGAGCAGCCCGGTAAAAGTGACCCTTGGCCACATCGTCCTTGCTCGGTGAAAGCCCCGCCACCGCACCCATGATCGGCCCGGCGGTAAAGGCGCCAAAAACCAATGCCAGCGCAAGCCAGGGCGACATAACGCCGCCGAGCAGCGTCAGCACAATCAGACCCAAGGACATCGGCGCGACCAAAGACCGCCGGAGGTTATCGAGCATCTTCCACAGATTGAGTGCGCTCAAACCAAACACCCTGGGCGACATCAAAACCGGCCCCAGTTGCCAATCTCCACGTGTCCATCGGTGCACGCGTGAGGCCGCCACATCGGCATGAAAGGGTGCCTCTTCAAGCACGGCAATGTCACTGACCACAGCACAACGGACCATG
>JAUXQA010000306.1 GCA_030683195.1 Rhodoferax sp.
GGGTTGAGCGCTTGGTGGTGTCCGTACAACTCAAAGCCGGGCGCAGACAAATGAGCCTCGTACCAGACCGAAGGCGCCGAGTAGGCGATGTGCGGGTCACCGGCCAGCACGGGCTTGCCACTGGCAGTGCGACTGCCGGCAATAGCCCAGGCATTGCTGCCCTCAAACTGCGGCAAGCCCGCCAGGGCAAGCGCCTCGCTGCTGATGCGCGCCAGCTTGTCGAGTTGCTGCCAGTCACCCGCGCCAAGGGCCACGGGGCTGGCGGCCGGTTTGATGACGCCCTGGGCGTGCCAGTCCAGGTCAAATGCGCGCAGGTAGTCTGGCCCAAGCTTGTCACGCACGTAGGTCAGCGCCGGCTCGGTCTTGAATGTAGCGGCAAAGCTGTACGCCAAATAGCCTGACACGGCCAGCGTGTCTTGTGGCGTGAAGGGTCGCTTGGGAATCTTCAGCAAATCGAACTCCACCGGGGCGGCCGCGGTGTCCTGATATTGGTTAATGCCGTCAAGGTAAGCCAGCAGGATTTGAGATGACGGGCTGTTTTTGTCCATCTTGGCGGCGGTGCTGCGGGCATGGGCGCGAATGCCCAGCGTGCGAAACAAACGGTCGACCTCCACCAGTTTGGGGCCGAGTATTTCGGCCAATTCGCCTTGGGCGAGGCGGCGGACCATTTCCATTTGAAACAGCCGGTCTTGCGCGTGCACGTAGCCCAGCGCCCGGTACAGGTCGATCTCATTGTCTGCCTTGATGTGAGGCACGCCTCGTTCGTCGTAGCGCACACTGACCCGGTCGCTCAAGCCCGTGAGGGCCAGCGTACCCGAGCGCTTGACCTGCTTGGGGTAGAGGTACCAGGCAGCCGCCGCTGCGGCAACAGCCAGCAGCAGGGCGAGCACAAAGGCAAAGATCTTCAGGGCGCGTTTCATGGGGCTTATTCCTCGGTTCAGGTCGGTAGGTGACGTTGATTTTCTGTGTCTTGAAGGACCCCGGCAACCGAGGACAAGGCGCTTCGCACCGCGCCTTCGAGTGTTGCAGGGTAAGGCCCGTCCACATAGTCGCCGCAAGCCCACAGGCCCGGGGCAATCTGCAGCGCCGGGCGTGTCAGGCCGGGCGTGCAGGCAAAGGTGGCGCGTTTTTCCACCACGGTTTGCACGGCTTGCAGTTGCAGGCCGAGTTGCCTGCGCGCTTGTTTGAGAACTTGTGCCTGCAACTCGTCGCGCGTGCCCTCGCTGGCACTCACTACAAAGGCTAGCAGCCCAGCCGGGCCACCGAGTTGACCACGGTCAAAGACAAATTGCGCTGGGGCGGGGAGCTGACCCGCCTTGGCGGCTTGTGCCCTCAGGGTGAGCATGGGCTCGGGCAGGCGGGCGCCTTCAGCCCACGCATAAACCGTGGTGATGGCCTCAAACTGCAAGGCGCGGGCGCGCTCGGCCCATTGGCCCATGCCATCGGCTACCAAGGCGCTGGCGGGGCCGGCCGCCTGGTCCAGCAAGCGCACGGCATCAAGGGCGGAGCTTGCCAGAATTACTGCATCAAACACCTCGCCCTGCACTTGCCAGCGCCGGCCCTGACGCAGGAGCGAGGTCACCCGCTCACCCAGGCGCACACTCGATCCCCGAGGCGCGAGCCACTGAGCAGCGGCCACCGGAAACAAGGCGCCCAGGTCCACCCGGGGCAGCAGCAGGCGGGAGCCGCCCTGCACGCCAAACAAGGCGTCTTTAAGCACCCGCAGGAACACCTTGGCGCTGGCCCGGTCGGCGGGGGTGTTCAGCGCCGAGACGCACAGTGGCTCAATCAGTTCGGCCATCACGCGCGGGCTCAATCCGGTGCACAGCGACGCGACCGACAAACGGTCGTCGCAATGAAACCCGTTGAGTTGCCAGCCCGTGGCCACGCGCAACAAAGACCATTTGTCGTGCAGTCGCCAGCCCCGTGCGCCCACAATGCCAGCCAAGGCATCCAGCGGAGTTGGCCACGCTGGGAACCGCAGGCCCATGCCATCTGGGAACACCAGGCGCATGGGTTGGCTTAGCAGCGCCGTGCCTGGATGCACGCCCACCAGGCGCATGAGCCGCAGCGCTTCGGTGTAAGCGCCAATCAGGATGTGCTGGCCGTTGTCCAGCCGCACCGGTATGCCATCCGGTAATTGAGCACTCAGGCCTCTGGCCCTTCCACCTATTGACCTTGTACCTTCAAAAACGGTAGCGTTATGGCCTGCCAGAGATACTTCTACCGCAGCGGCCATACCGGCCCAGCCAGCGCCAATGATTGCGATGTTCATGGGCGCTCTATAGCCGCCCCAGCGCCTGGACCTTCCACGCCAGCCAGAACTTGCGCAAGGGGGTGAGGCTCACACGCTGGTGCAGTACCTGGAAGTTATCGCGCTCAATCTCGGTGAGCAGGGCGCGGTAAATGCTGGCCATCATCAAACCTGGTTTTTGGGCACGGCGGTCTGCCTCCGGCAACAGGGCCAGCGCTTCGTCGTACAGACCCTGGGCGCGTTGAGCCTGGAATTTCATGAGATGGGTGAAGCGGTCTGAATAAGTACGCTTCAGGATTTCATGCGCCTTGACATCAAACTGTTGTAGCTCATTGACCGGCAGGTAAATGCGCCCGCGCAGCGCGTCTTCCCCCACGTCGCGCAAGATATTGGTGAGTTGCAGGGCTTGCCCTAGCTTGTGGGCATAGGCCGTGGTTTCGGGTTGAGTTTGTCCAAAGATGTTGGCAGCTACCTCACCCACAATGCCGGCCACCAAGTGGCAGTAGCGCTGCAGACCGGGGTAGTCCAGGTCACGGGTTTGGGCCAGGTCCATCTGGCAGCCTTCAATGACCGCCAGCAGGTGGCGCTGCTCAATTTTGTAATCTGCCACAAGCGGCATGAGGGCCTGCATCACCGGGTGGCTGGGGCGGCCGGCAAACGCGTTGGCTACTTCGGTCTGCCACCAGCCCAGTTTGGTGGCGGCCACACCGGGGTCAACCATGTCGTCCACCACATCGTCCACCTCGCGGCAAAACGCATAAAACGCAGTAATGGCAGCGCGTCGGGGCTTGGGTAAAAACAAAAAGGCGTAATAAAAGCTGCTGCCTGAGGCGGCGGCTTTTTGTTGGACATAGTCTTGGGGGCTCATTCTTATATTGTTACATCCACAGGGCGCGCCACAGCATCACGGGGAAATCCCGCTTGGTGAGCTTGGGGCGGGCGCTCAGGGTGGCAAAGTGCATCGCCTCAATCTTGTCCAGAATGCGCAGGCCTCCCTGCACCACCAGGCGCAGTTCCCAGCCTGCGCGGCCCGGTACTTGGTGAACCAGGGGCGCACTGTTCAACATCCGGGCCCGGGCCGATCGCACATAAAACGCGATCAACTTCGTGGCCGCGGCACTTTGCCGGCAGTCCAGCACGTCGGCCTGCAAAACGCCAAAGCGCTCGCAGTCTTCTTGGGTGAAGTAATAGCGGCCCCGGGGAATGTCCACACTGGGGTCTTGCCAGAAGTTGATGAGTTGCAAGCTGGTGCAAATGTCGTCGCTCAAGGCCAGGGCGTGTGCGTCAGTCACGCCGTAGAGGTGCAGCAGCAAGCGCCCCACCGGGTTGGCAGAGCGGCGGCAATAGTCCAGCAGTTCTTCTTGCGTCGCGTAACCCATGGCGTCCCGGCTTTTTTCAACATCCTGCACGAAGGCATCCAGCAGGTCGTTCAGGGCTTGCACCGGCAACTTGTGTGTCTGAATGGCGACTTGCAACTGCCCAAAGACGGGGGCCCAGCGCGGGCTCCAGGCCATGCCTGGTGCACTGGCTGCTGTCAAATCCTGCCGGTAGGCGGCCAGGTCTTGCAGCCGCTGGTTGGGGCTGTCTGTCCCTTCATCGGCCAGGTCGTCAGCGGTACGGGCAAAGTGGTAAATCGCGGCAATCGGCGCGCGCAAGGGGGCTGGGCACAAAAAAGAGGCCACGGGAAAGTTTTCATAGTGCTCTATGGGGGCGGGCGCGATTGGGTTCATGGTGGCTGGATTCTGCCTTTGTCCCGCCCGCAACCTTGGGACACTTTCACAGAATTGACAAAATCAAGCGTTCATCTTAAATTACTAACCATCTGGTCATTAAAATGACCCGGCCCGATTTTTCATCCCAATCCAACTCTCACTATGTCCATCAAGTTAATTCAAGCGGGAGCGGCGCTGCTCGCGTCAGTCTGCCTGCTGGCCGCCTGTTCCAAGCCTCAGCCTGCCCAAGAGCCCGTTCGCGCGGTGCGTATCGTGACCGTAGGTCTGAACCCCATGAGCGCCAATGCGGAATTTGCAGGTGAGGTCCGGGCCCGGGTGGAGTCACGGCTGGGCTTCAGGGTGGGCGGCAAGCTGGTGCGCCGCCAGGCCGAGCCCGGTCAGCGCGTCAAGGCTGGCCAGGTGCTGGCGCAACTGGATCCGCAAGATTTCAAGCTGGCTGCCGACGCCGGGCGGGCGCAGGTGACCGCCGCGCTGACCAACCGCGATTTGGTAGCGGCTGAATACAAGCGCTTCAAGGCGCTGCGTGACCAAAACTTCATCAGCGGGGCAGAACTGGAGCGGCGCGAAGCCACTCTCAAGGCCGCCCAGGCCCAACTTGACCAAGCCCAGGCGCAGTTGTCTGGTCAAGGCAATCAGGCGTCTTATACGACCCTTTTGGCTGATGTGTCGGGTGTGGTGACGGCTGTGGATGCGGAGGTGGGTCAAGTTGTGACCGCTGGCGCATCCGTGCTGCGCATTGCGCAGGACGGCCCGCGTGACGTGGTGTTCTCGGTCCCCGAAGACCGGGCGGGCTTGCTCAAACTGGGGGCCGGCGTGGATGTGCGGGCCTGGAC
>JAUXQA010000362.1 GCA_030683195.1 Rhodoferax sp.
GCCATTTGCGCGTTTTTGTGCAGCCAGCAAGCGGGTTACATCAATGGCCAAAACGTGTTGGCTGATGGCGGGGCTTTTCCCGGCACGTTTTGATCACCTTGAGTCAACGTTTCCTTCTTGAAAAATTGGAGTTTCACATGAGCTTATTTCCTCTGAATCGCTTGTCTCGCGCCTTTCGTGCCACCTTGGCGGTGGGTGCCCTTTTAGTCGGTGGACTGGCGCAGGCCCAAAGTGGCACGGTCAAGCTGATGGTTGGCTTTCCACCAGGCGGCGGCACGGACGCCATTGCTCGCGTGCTGGCCGAGAAGCTCAAGGACCAGTTGGGCACCACAGTGGTGGTCGAAAACCGCGCCGGTGCAGGCGGGCAGATTGCGGCGCAAGCCCTCAAGGCGGCGCCAGCCGATGGCAGCACTTTTTTCCTGTCGCATGACCACACTATTTCAATCTTGCCGCTGGTTGTGAAAAACCCGGGTTTCGAGCCTGCCAAAGACTTTGTGGCGGTGGCCGGCTTTGCCACGTTTGTGAATGCGCTGGCCGTGTCGGGTGGTACGCCGGCCAAGTCGATGGACGAGTACGTGGCCTGGGTGCGCAGCCAGGGTGCTGGCAAAGGCACGGTGGGGGTGCCGGCCCCGGCCTCGGTGCCCGAATTTCTGGTGAAGGTGATTGGTCAAAAGTACGGGCTGGACCTGCAATCTGCACCTTACCGTGGCAGCGCCCCCATGATGGCCGACATGCTGGGCAACCAGATCAACGCCGGTGTGGCCTCCGTACCCGACTTTATCGAGAACCAAAAAGCCGGAAAAATCAGGGTGGTGGCCGTACTGGGTGGCACACGCCAAGCGGCCCTGCCGGGTGTACCGACTTTGGCCGAGTTGGGCCTGGCGGGTTTTGAAGATGTGCCTTACTACGGCATTTTCGCGCCAGCCGGCACGCCCAAGGCCGTCATCGACCGTTTTTCGGACGCGCTCGCCAAGGTGATTACGCAGCCTGATGTGCATGAGCGCCTGTCCGCCATGGGGCTCACCGTGGGCCACATGACCTCACAACAACTCGCTACCCGGGAGCAGGCTTACGCCAAAACCTGGGCCCGCATCATCAAGGCCAGCGGTTTTCAAGCGCAGTAAATCTCAAGGAGTAGCGCCAGGTCCCCCAGCGCTGGGGCTTGGTTATCGGCGCGACGACACCACAATGCCGCTCACAATCAGGCCAAAGGCCAGCACGTGAAACAGGCGGGGTGCCTCGCCCAAAAAGGCAGTTGAGAGCAGGGCGGTGAACAGCGGCGTCAGGTTCGAGAAAAAGCCGGCTGCCGCCGGGCCTGCCCGGCCCACCCCGGCACCCCAAGCGCGGTAAGCCAACACCGCAGGCCCCACGGCAATGAAGGCCAAAGCGGCCACCAGCGGCCAGCCCCACTGAATATGGCCTCGGCCAAGCACCCACTCGCCACTGGCAAACAGGCTTGACCACACCAGCCCGAAGGCCACTTGCGCCAGCAAAAAAGCCGACCAGTCGGCCCGGATGGACGCAGGCTCCGTGGTGGGGCGCGACAGCATCCAGCTGTAATAGGCCCACGCGGCAGAGGCCATCAAAATGTACACATCGCCTGGCACCAGCCGCACTTGCAGCAGCAATTCGATTTGTCCCCGGCACAGCACCACCAGTACGCCCGTGACCGACAGTGCCGCTCCCAGCCACTGGCGGGGCGAGATCTGGGCTCCAAAAAAGAAGCGACCAATCAGCAGCATCCAGACCGGCATGCTGGAGCCCACCAAGGTGACGTTGAGCGGGGTCGAGGTGTTGAGCGCCAGGTACAGCAAGGCGTTGTAGCCTCCCACGCTGAGCAGCCCCAGCATCGAAAAACGCCGCCAACTCGCCCACATCAGGCTATTCCGCTTGAGCACGGCACCGGCCACCGGCAGCAGCAGGGCAAAGGCCAGCGTCCAGCGCAGCAGGTTCAGGGTCATGGGCGAGACCAGCTCGCTGGCCAGTCGGCCCACCACGGCATTGCCCGCCCACAGCAGGGGCGGCAGGGTCAGCAGCAGGGCGGCCGTGGGGGTTAGTCTTTGGGTCATGCCATGTTCATCAAGTCGTTGGAGTGCCCAGCAGCGCCTCAAACCCGGCCAGCGGGGTGGGCTTGCCGAACAGGTAGCCCTGGTACAGGTAGCAGCCATGTCGGGCGAGGAACTCGTGCTGCGCGGGCGTCTCCACGCCTTCGGCGATCACTTCAAGGGCCAGATTGCGGGCCATGCCGATGATGGTTTGCACAATGACGCCGTCAGAGTGCTGGATGCCGATGTTGCGAACAAACGACTGGTCAATCTTGAGCTGGTCCATCGGCAGGCGGGTCAGGTAAGCCAGCGAGGAGTAGCCGGTGCCAAAGTCATCCATGGAGAAGCGCACGCCTGTGGTCTTGAGTTCGGTCATCTTGGCAATGGTGTCGTCCATGTTGTCCAACACCACCGATTCAGTGAGTTCGAGCTTGAGCAGTTGAGCGTTGATCCCCGTCTCCCTGATGACCTCCGCCACCTGGGTGGCAAACGTGTGCTGGCGAAACTGGCGCGCACTCACGTTCACTGACAGATGGAGGTCGCGGGTTGAGATGTCTTGCTGCCACAGAGCGAGTTGCTGGCAGGCGGTGCGAAGCACCCAGTAGCCAATGGAGATGATCAGGTCGCTCTCCTCGGCCAGTGGAATGAATTCCAGGGGCGGCACCAGGCCACGCACCGGGTGGTGCCATCGAATCAGGACTTCGGCCCCCACCACGCCGCCCTGGCGTTCAAACTGGGGCTGGTAGTACAGGGCAAACTGCCCCTGGGTCAGGGCCGCCCTCAGGTCTTGCTCCAGTTGCACGCGCGCGCTGATCGTGGCTTGCATCTGTGGATCGAAAAAGCACATCGCATTGCGCCCACTGTCCTTGACCTCATACATGGCAATGTCGGCCTGCTTGAGCAATTCTGCCGGGGGCTGTTGGGTGCCAAGAAACAGAGTGGCCCCAATGCTTGGCGTGCTCTGGTAGGTGAAGGTTGTCAGCTGGTAAGTCTCATTCAGCCGCGCCAGAATTTTTTCGGCGATGCGCCTCGCTAGGGCCACGGACTCCAGACTGTGGATCGACAAATCCAGCAGCATCACCACAAATTCGTCGCCCCCCAGGCGGGCCACTGTGTCTTCGCTGCGAACGCAGGCTTGCAGGCGCTGCCCGACCTGTTGCAGCAGCAGGTCACCCAGGTCGTGGCCCAAGGTGTCATTCAGCGTCTTGAAGTGGTCCAGGTCGAGAAACAGCAGCGCGCCGTGCAGGCCACTGCGGCTGCTGGCGGCCATGGCCTGCTGCAAACGGTCCATGAGCAGGCGCCGGTTGGGCAGGTGGGTCAGGGCGTCGTAAAAAGCCAGTTGCTCGATTTCAGCGCTCGCCTGGCGCAATTCTGTGACATCCTCGTAGGCAATCACCAAGCCGCCGTCAGGCGTGCGGCGTTCGGTGATCTGGATGAAGCGTCCATCGGGTTGAATCTGTTCATGCGGCGCATGCGGGTTGAGCTGCTGGGCCAGGCGTTCTGCAACCCATCGTTGGCGTTCGGAGTCGGTACCGTGGGCTATATGCACAGTGGCCGCCTGCATCAGCACTTCACCGAAGGGCATCAGGGGCACGAGTTTGTCTGCAGACTGGGGAAAAATTTCTTCGAAGCGACGGTTCCAGTTCACCACCTGGTTGTCTGCGTTGAGCAGCACAAAGCCGCTGACCATCGAGCTCAAGGCCTGGTCCAGCGTGGCCTTGGAGCGCGCGATGTCGCGGCGTGCGCCAGCCAGGCGATTCACGTACCACACAGCAAACCCACCCGCGCCCAGAATCATCAGGGCAAAAATCAATGCGGCGCCAACAATAAATTGGCGTTGAACATGCCAGTTTTCCAGGGCCGCATAGACCGGAATACTGGCCGTGATCAACACGTCACGGTACAACAGGGGGCGAGTGACCACCAGTGCCTCAGTGCCCGAAATGCGGGCCGGCATGCGTTGTGCGCCGGCGCTGGGTAACCCGGACAAGGTGGTTTTAAGCTCTTGGCCTGACAACTGGGCGGAGGGTGGCGCGCTGGCCAGCAACCCCCCGTTGCTGCGTTCCAGCGTCACTTCCAGGCCCGTGATGTCCACGCCCTGGATCAACAAGTCCGTCAGGAAGGGCACCTGGACCTCGGCTACTGCCACCACCCGGGATTTGTCAGCCAACTTGATGTGGCGGGCAAGGTACAGCACCCGTTCTGCGCTTGCAAAACTCACTACGGGTGCGCTGACTCTCAAGGTCGATACGGGTTGTGCCAGCACATCATCCACAAAGCCCGGTGGGAGGCTGAGCGCCAGAGCCGCGCCGCTGGCATCAGACGAAGCCATTATTTGCCCCCGCGAATTCACCAGGGCTACAAAGCGGACGATCAAGCTTTGTTGAACAGCGCCTTGCATCAATCGACTGGCACTGGGCGCAGCAATCCAGTCAGGTTGCGAGCTCGACAGCGACAGCAGATCATCCATGCTGGCCAGCAGCATGTCGACCCCCAGAAGATTGCGGTTGAGTGACGCCTCTGCGCCACCGATGAAGCGCAAGGCCTGCGCCTCGCTATTGGTCAGGTCACTTTGCCTTGCAGCCCAAAGCAGAGCCGCTGTCGCCAATGCCAGCATCAGCAAAAACAAGCCCACCACGCCATAGATTGAGACGGTGACCCGGCTCAGCTTGAACCACTTCATTGCGCACGCGGTGCCATGATCCCGCGCACCGGGCCGATGGTCTGGTTCCAGACCTCGTTGCAACGAGGGCTGCAGCGTTGCAACCAGTTTGTCAGCACCGTTGACTTGAACAGCTCCTGGCGTTGACGCTCGTCTTGCGCTGAAACCGCGACTTCAACCATGCGACCTTTGCGCCCCTTGCTGCAGCTGGCAGCGCCCGTGTTGCAGGCCAGACCTTCCTGGGTTTCCCGTTCGCTCTCCATCCAGATGGCTGCTTCCAGTTTGGGGAGTTCACGGCTCAAGAGGGCCCGCAGATCAGGTGGCAGGTCAGCCCAGACACCGACATGGGCACCAAAAACGGCCAGACCCCAGGTCACCGGCAGGGCGTGCACATGGGTGGTCAGTTCATGCAGTCCCAGCGTGTTGCCCGACATGCTGCCGGTGATGGCGCACTCGGTGTTGCCCGTGGACAGGCTGCTCATGAGGCCGGCCAAGCTGGTCAGCACTGGCACGGCTCCCAGAGCGCCCAGAAAGTCAGACTGTGAGGCCGACGAGACGCGCACGCGCCGTCCTGACAAATCCGCCAGGCTTGTCATCGGTTTTTTGCAAAACACCATTTGGGCCGGGTACACATAGATGGCCAGCGTCTCGACCCCGTGGCGCTCGCGCAGAGACTTTTCAAGGTAGGGGCGAAAGGCCGCCAGCGTCTTTTTAAGGCTGCCCATGTCCGGACTGAGACCTGCCAGGTCGGGCGCGCTGTACTCCGGGTATTTGGCCGAGAGTGAGCTCAAAAGGGTGGTCCCAAAAGGCACCACACCCAGTTGAATCATGCGCAGTATGTCACCACCCGGCACGCCGGCCTGATCAAAGGGGACGATGTCAGCACTGTACTTGCCGCCGCTGAGCCGGGACAGCTCGCGGGCCCAAAACGGTTCTTCGTTGCGGGTGTACTGGTTCAGGGCGGCGAGCCCGCCAACAATTCGCAGCTTGGTCAAAGGGGCTGGCTGCGTTTGGGCCATGACGCCCGTCGCTGCGCAACACAGCAAAAGCAGGGCGCAACACAGGCGCCGCATCAATGAAATACGGGGGGTGATAAGCAACTGGGGCACTTGTGACATGGCGTGGTTGCCATTTTGGCAGATTGCCGTGGTGCCTTGCCCGCCAAAGCATGAGGGTTTGTACGGTCGTGTGGCTTTGTCATGCCGACCACACAGCTGCGGGTTTCATGGCAACATGCCCACCACCCAAAACCAAGGAGATCCCTTATGACAGAATTTTCGTCCCGCGCCATCCGCATCGAGCAACATGGCGGCCCCGAACAACTCCAACTAGCCCAAGTGAGGGTGGGGGAGCCTGGCCCCGGTGAAATTCGCATTCGCCACCATGCGGTAGGCCTCAACTTCATTGACGTGTATCAGCGCAGCGGCCTGTACGCCCTGCCCATG
>JAUXQA010000367.1 GCA_030683195.1 Rhodoferax sp.
CGCAAGGGCCGCCAAAACCAGGCCAGTGCAATGGCGCTGGGCACGGTGCCCAGCAAGATGCCTTTCTCATAAATGTCCATGGCGCTGTGGTAACGCATAAACACAAACAAGGCACCGGCCACCACAACGACAGCAAATGCCCAGTCAAACCAGTTGCGCTTGGCGAAATAGCCCTCATTGAGGCTCAGTGTGGTGGGCATGGGGGTTGCAGTGGTCATGTCATGTTTCCTTGATGCCAATCAGCCTGGATTTCAGCTGCTCAAATTCGCGGTCGCCGTCCATCGTTTTGCGGTTGCTTGAGAGGGCCAAGGTGGCCGTTGTCACATCAAGCCCATTGAGCTTACGCGGTGCCAGCCAGACCCACAACCGCCGGTCGCGGATATACAACATGGCAAAAATCCCCAGGATCAGCAAGGTGCAACCCAGATAAACAATGTTTTTCCCCGGGGCGCGGGCCACCTGAAACACACTGGCCTGAACCTGGGTGAAGTCGGTCAACTGCAAGACCATGGGCGCGGGGTAGGCTTGTGCGTCACTCAGGGCCAGCACAGCTTGGGTCATGAAGGCCTGGGTAGCGTCGGTGGGTGCCAGTGGTTTCAAGCCTGCACGTTCCCGGGTGAGCTGGGTCAACTCAAACAAGGCGCCGTTCAGGATGCGAATCAAGACATCGCTGGCCCGGGCACGCTCGCCCTCAGGCACATTGGTCTCCAGAAAGTCGGCAATCGCCTGCAAGCCACCCGTGGGTTTGGCACCTTTAATCAAGGGTTGGTCAGTTGACGTGCCAGCAAACAGGGTCAAGGCGCGCGCGGCAGAGGCGGCCAGCGGTGTTTTCAGGTCAGGGCGGCTGGGGTCTACCGCACCGCGCACATAGCGCTCAACAGCCAAGGCACGCGTGGCCGGGTCCCCAAGTGCGGCGCGGAGCCGAAAAAACGACACATCAGAGCCTTCGTCATCGGCAGGCACTCGCAAATACCGAAACGGGTCGGCGGGTGTGTCGCGCACCCCCATCAGAAACACGGACGAGCCATCCGCCAGGAGGACGGGCAGCATGTAGTTCTGAAATTCACGTGCCTGACCCGCGGCATCGCGCAGTTTGTAGGTGATGCTGGGGCCCACATTGCGCAACTCTTTGACGGCAACGGCCTTGTTGGCCGCACCCAAGCGGGCATCCAGCGACTCGCGCAAGTCCACTTTGCGCACATCCACGCCAGAAGGAGCATCGGCCGCGAAATTCTCAACATTGATGACCCGCAGGCCCACATACTCCACCGAGAGTTTTTCGGCACCATTCGTCAGCTCGGAGCTACTGCCAATGACGCCCTCAATTTCAAATGGCTTGGTAGCTGCACGCATGGGAACCGCCTTGAGCTTGACCCGGGAGCCACCATCATCGAACCCCGACTGGTAGATCTCCACGCCTTTGTGGCGGGCGGGGTGGTTGACTTCCACCCGCTTGGGGATTTTTTCACCTGTCTCCAGGTCGTGAATGACAATCTCGCTGGCGAACAGCTTGGGCATGCCAGTGGAGTAATACTCCACAATGAATTTCTTCAACTCCACCGCGAACGGCAGGTCCTGAACCAGGATGCCGTTACTCTGGTTCAGGATAGCCGAGCTGGACTGGGTGCCTTCGGTCACCATCAGGTTACCCCGAAAGGTCGGGTTGCGGTCGCTCAGGCGATGCTCCGGCTTGACGTCGGCAATCAGGCCGCCGCCGCTGTAGGCCGTTTTGCCGTTAAACCACATTTGCGCCCGAACAACCAGATCCCCATCCAGCAGCCCGCCCAGGCACACCAACACAATGGCGCTGTGGGCTGCAATGTATCCAAACTTGTTGGCAGCACCCGCTTTGGCCGCCACCATCCAGCCCGCCTCGTCTGCGCCCGTACCCGTCGTCAAGCCCCTCTGCTGAAGTTTCACCCTCCAGCCACCCCCCACCAGCATCTGCCCAATGCGCTTTGCAGCCATCTCGGGGGACTCATTCAGATCAGCATGGGCCCGGTGGCCAAAGGCCTTGAGACTTTGAACCCGGATGTTTTCTTTGTAGGTCTTGAAATCAGTGAGAATTT
>JAUXQA010000371.1 GCA_030683195.1 Rhodoferax sp.
ATGTCGCTCCATCAACGTGCCCAGTGACACACCTGTCAACACGCGATGCGTTTTGCCCGACAGCGCCGTCAACATTCGCTCGGCATCTGCAGCGTCGGCCGGTTTACCAAAAATTACCCGACCCAACGCCACGGTGGTGTCAGAGCACAGGACAGGCGCCTCAGGCAGACCACGGCTCGCAAGGCGATTGAGCGCGGCGTCCAGCTTCAATTGCGTCACACGCCGAACATAGGCTGCCGGAGCCTCATTGTCCAGAACCGCTTCCAGTGCTTCAGCGTCTTCGTCAGGGCCGGGCAGCAGCAATTCATGGCGGACGCCCAATTGGTCCAGCAATTGGCTTCGCCTGGGGCTTTGCGAGGCCAGATAAATAAAATTATTCACGGTGATAGGGGTGGTTGGCATTGATCGACCAGGCTCGGTAGAGTTGCTCGATCAACAAAACACGCACCATGGCGTGGGGTAGCGTCAAGTCCGACAGGCGTATGCGTTCATGCGCCGCTTGCCTGAACGCGGGGTCCAGACCATCGGGTCCGCCAATCACCAGCGCCACGTCATCACTGGCCAATTGCCATCCTGTGAGTTTGCTGGCCAGGGCCACCGTCGTCAGCGTGGTTCCACGCTCGTCAAGCGCCACGATCCGACAACCCCTGGGTATGACGGCCTCGATGCGCGCGCGCTCTGCAGAGAACAGATTCTCAAGTGTTTTGGAGCCGCGTGGTTCGGTCTTGACCGTCTTGAGTTCGACTTTGAGCTCGTAAGGAAACCGCTTGGCGTAATCATCCCAAGCGGTTTGCGCCCAGTCAGGGACGCGCTGCCCCACGGCAACAATGAGCAGCCGCACGGGTCAACGCGCTCAGGCTTTACGGTCAGCCGGCTTGCGGGCTGGTGCCTTCTTGGCCGCGACCTTCTTGGCGGGCGCAACTTTTGTTGAGGCTGCGGCAGACGCCTTTTTTGCAGGCACTTTGGCAGGCACTTTGGCAGGCGCGTTGATCGTCACTTTGGTGATGACCGACTTTTCGGTCGACGTCTTTGCGGGCAGTTTTTTGGCTGCTGCTTTTTTGGCGGGCGCCTTGGCCGCAGCAGATTGGGCTGCCATGGTCTTTTTGACTTGGGCTTTGGACGGAAATGCCTCTGCAACGCCCTTCTTGGCGGCATTGGAGCGCCTGAGATTGCCCTCTACCGGAGCCACTGCCTTGCTGGCTTTGGCGGGCTTGACAGGTTCTGCTTCCTCGGCAACCGCCGGCTTGGCCGAGCCGAACTTGAGCCGCACAGGCTTCTCGCCCCACAGCTCTTCGAGGTTGTAATACTGCCGAAAGTTGGGTTGCATGACGTGCACCACAGCTGCACCACAATCCACAATGATCCATTCACCGTTGGCTTCACCCTCGACGCGAGGCTTGGGAAAACCAGCATCGCGCACAGCATCACGGACACTGCCGGCCAGCGCTTTGGTCTGCCGATTGGAAGTGCCCGAGGCAATGATCACCCTCTCGAACAAAGCCGAGAGGTGCTCGGTATCGAACACCTGGATGTCTTGCGCCTTCACGTCTTCCAAGCCATCAACAATGGCACGCTGAAGTTTCTGGATGTCTTTTTTTGCAACGGTAGTGGTAGTCATCAAATAGTCTGGTAAAGATGGTGTCGATCAATATAACGCGCAACCGGCTCAAAAACCAGCGGAACAACGCTCATGTGCGCTGAAATTCGGGCCCGGATGTCGGTTGCACTGATGGGCATGGCTGGTAGGTACAGCCGTCGGAATCGGGATTCCAGTGCCCCTGGAGCGATGAAGCCGGGTTTGGAACCCGACATGTTTTCACGCTCAGCTACACAAATTATAGCTAGTCGGACGATCTCCTGCCATTCGTGCCAACTTGGCAACGCGTGGGCCTGGTCTTCACCCAAGACCAGGAACAATTCGGCGTCTGGCCATTGCGCCTTCAATTCACGCAGCGTGTCCACCGTGTAAGTGGGACCGGCACGCAAGGTTTCGCGAGGGTCAATAACCGCCCGGGAGACCTCGGAAAACGCCAGTTGCGCCATTGCCAAACGATGGTGCGCAGCGCTCAAGGCTCGGGATTTGTGCCAGGCCTGCCCGGTCGGAATAATGCGTAGCTCATCCAGCTGCAACTGATCAACAGCCGCTTGGGCCAGTGCCACGTGAGCCGCGTGAGGGGGGTCAAAAGCACCTCCAAATACACCCATGCGTCGGACCATCGGGGAATTTTCAGTCAAATCCAGTCCTTGCGAACGAGAAAATCAGTAGTCAACGCGGCTTCCGGCGAGCCCGGCTCGGGCACCTGCTGGTAAGACCAGCTCACCAGCGGTGGCATGGACAACAGAATAGATTCAGTGCGCCCACCCGACTGCAGGCCAAAATGCGTGCCCCGATCCCACACCAGATTGAACTCCACATAGCGACCCCGCCGATAGAGCTGAAACGCACGCTCGCGCTCTCCGAACGCCAGGCCCTGGCGTCGCTCAACAATCGGAAGGTAGGCCGCCAAAAACGAATCGCCTACCGACTGCATCATGGCCAGGCTGGCATCAAAACCAAGCTCGGAGAAGTCATCAAAAAAGATGCCGCCCACGCCTCGCTGCTCCGACCTGTGTTTCAAATAGAAATACTCATCGCACCAGGTCTTGAAGCGCGGGTATTTATCATCCCCAAAAGGCGCCAGCGCCGCTTTGCAGGTGGCATGGAAGTGCCGGGCGTCGTCGTCAAAACCGTAATACGGCGTCAAGTCCATCCCCCCGCCGAACCAGCACACGTCCTGGCCATCGCGTCCCTTGGCCGCCAACATGCGCACATTCATGTGAACCGTCGGCACATAAGGGTTGCGGGGATGAAAGACCAGCGACACGCCCATGGCCTCAAACGGCGCGCCTGCGAGTTCAGGCCGATGTTGCGTGGCCGACGGCGGCAAACTGGGACCGCGAACATGCGAGAAGCCACACCCCGCGCGCTCGAACACCGCGCCCTCCTCCAGAATTTGGGTGATGCCCTGGCCCTGCAGCATCTCGTGAGGCGCCTTGGACCAGGCATCAACGACAAATGTGCCGCCATCCAGCACGGCAGTGCTTGACACAATGCGCGCCTGCAAGTCCTGGAGGTAACTTCGAACCGTCTCGGTCCGGGAGGTGGTGAGTTCTGACGCACTCATAACGCCTCAGCCTTTGATGGCACGGTGGCCGATGTCGGTCCGGTACTGCCGGCCCTCAAACTGGATACCCGCAGCCACCTCATAGGCCCGCTGTTGGGCTTGCCGCACGTTGTCGGCCAGGACCGTGACACAAAACACACGCCCACCCGAAGTAGTCAGCTTGCCATCCACCAGCGTGGTACCCGCATGGAACACGACGGCATCGTCAGCCTCTTTGGGCAAGCCGGTCACCACATCACCCTTGCGCGGATTCAGGGGGTAGCCATGGGCAGCAATCACCACGCCCAACGCGGTGCGGCGATCCCATTGCAACTCGACCTCATCCAGACGTCCGTGAATGCCTGGCTCGGTGGCGGCCATCATCACGTCCACCAGATCGGTTTTCAGACGCATCATGATCGGCTGGGTTTCCGGGTCGCCCATGCGGCAGTTGAATTCAAGCGTCTTGGGATGGCCCGCCGCGTCAATCATCAAACCGGCGTACAAAAACCCGGTGTAGGGAATACCGTCTTTTTCCATGCCCCTGATGGTGGGCAAAATGATCTCGCGCATCGCTCGGGCATGCACATCCGGTGTCACCACGAGTGCGGGCGAATACGCACCCATACCGCCGGTATTGGGGCCCAGATCGCCGTTGAGCAATCGCTTGTGGTCCTGGCTGGTAGCCAGGGGCAGCACGTTTTTACCGTCGCACATGACGATAAAGCTGGCTTCCTCACCGACCAGAAACTCCTCAATGACCACACGGGCGCCGCCCTCGTTGTGGGTCACACCCAGGGTGTTGTCGACCAGCATGAAATCCACAGCTTCGTGTGCCTCGGCCAGGGTCATGGCCACCACCACGCCTTTGCCAGCGGCCAGACCATCGGCCTTGACCACAATCGGCGCGCCCTTCAAGTCCAGGTAAGCGTGCGCCGCCACGGGGTCTGTGAAAGTTTCGTATTCAGCGGTAGGAATGCCATGGCGCTTCATGAACGCCTTGGAAAACGCCTTGGAACTCTCCAATTGAGCCGCTGCCTGGGTCGGGCCGAACACCCGCAGGCCATGGTTGCGAAACTCATTGACCACACCTGCCGCCAACGGGCCTTCAGGGCCGACCACGGTCAGGGTGATCTTGTTGGCGACAGCCCATTCCCGCAACTCCTGAACGTCGGTGATGTTGACATTCTCAAACCGGGGGTCCAGCGCCGTGCCGCCATTGCCTGGTGCCACATACAAGGCTTGCACCTTGGGGGATTGAGACAGCTTCCAGGCCAGGGCATGTTCCCTGCCCCCACCGCCAATGACCAAAACATTCATAAAGCCTCGCTGTCAATGTGTGCGTTGTGATAGACCGCCTGCACGTCGTCCAGGTCTTCGAGCACGTCCAATAATTTCTGCATCCGCACGGCGTCTTCGCCGGCGAGTTCGATCGGGTTTTCGGGCCGCATGGTGACTTCGGCCATCTCGGGCGCCAAGCCAGCTGCCTCCAGGGCATTCTTGACGGCTTCAAAATCGGCATAAGCCGTCAAGACCTCAACGGCGCCATCGTCATGCGTGATGACGTCTTCAGCACCCGCCTCCAGCGCCACCTCCATCAGCTTGTCTTCTGGTGTGCCCGGGGCAAAGATCATTTGGCCGCAGTGCTTGAACTG
>JAUXQA010000383.1 GCA_030683195.1 Rhodoferax sp.
GCGTCCTCAAGCTCCTTGTTGTAGTTGGAGAGCTTTTTGTACAGCAGACGAACTTCCAGCATATTGTGGATTCGGGTTTTGACCTCAACCAGGTCAAAAGGCTTGCTGATGAAGTCTTTGGCGCCGGCTTTCAGGGCGCGCAGTTTGTGGGCCGGCTGCGCGGTCAACACAATGACGGGCAAATAGTCGTCATGGGTATCGTCCTTGAGGGCCGCCATCACCTCGAATCCATCCATGACCGGCATTTGAAGATCCAGCAAGATCAGGTCGTAATTATTGGCTTGGTGCAGCGCGCAGACCTCTTCCGGAATCATCGTGCTGGTGACGTGGGTGTAGCCGGCGTCACCCAACAACTGTTGAAGCAGTTGCACATTGGCTGCCTGATCGTCCACGATCAAAATACTGGCCTGAAGAATTTGGACCGTCATAGGCATGGTAGTTTTCCTGTTCTCTCTGTCATGATTTGATTTTGCAAGGTGCAGCGTAGCAGGTAGCAGCAGTGAGGCACCTGGGCGGCTTTTTGCCATCTACTGATAGTGCGCGGCTTGCTCCCGTTGATCCGTGCGGTGCCCCACATAGGCCGTTTGATTTGCTCACGCCATGAGTGTTTGACGGGGTGCTGCATTTCTCATCAATCTTCGTTGAGAGTGCGCCAGCGCACCAAACTTCCATTCAGTGCTCATTAAGCTGCAGATTGTTTCATTTCTATATTTCAAGGAGAGCTTCATGAGCTTGGGAACCATACTGTTGATCGTGCTTATTTTGATGTTGATTGGTGCCATTCCAAGCTGGTCGCACAGCCGGAACTGGGGTTACGGACCCAGTGGCGGTTTGGGGCTGGTGGTGATCATCATCGTTGTATTGCTGCTGATGGGAAGAATCTGAGGCACCTCATGAACTACGAAGAACGCGACAGCCACGGCATGTACAAACTGTTCACCACAGACGGCCCGGGCCCCAGCTTGATGGGGGCCGGCACGCTGATAGGAAACGCGGTGTTCAACCAGCAGTATGAGGACTTGGGCGAAGTCAAGGAGATCATGCTGGACATGCGCACCGGTCAGGTCGGCTATGCGGTGCTGACCTTTGGTGGTTTTCTGGGCATGGGTGAGAAATACTTCGCCGTGCCCTGGAAGGCGCTGGTCCTAGACACCAAGAACAAACGCTTTATTCTGAACGTACCCAAAAGCGACTTGGAGAGTGCCCCGGGATTTGACAAGGACGATTGGCCTGACATGGCCAACCCGGAGTGGGCCGCGCATATCGACACCTATTACGGAATCACGCCCAAGTACTAGCCGGGCGCAAGATTGAGTTCAAACCAGAACACGCTGCCCACCCCCACCGTGCTTTCCACGCCGATGTCACCCCCCATCAGCTTCACCAGCCGCTGACTCATGACCAGGCCGATGCCTGTCCCGGGCGTGAGTCCTCTTCCCTGGCCCAGACGGTTGAAGGGCTGAAACAGCTGATCTACGGCTTCAGCAGGCAAGCCGCTGCCCGTGTCGCGTACCTGAATACGCATGCGGCCTGCGCCTCGCTGGCTACAGCTGACCTCTACTGCCCCGTCCTTCGTGTTGTACTTGATGGCATTTGACAGCAGGTTGATGAGCACCTGGCGGACACGGCTGGCGTCCGCATTCAGAAGCACGCAATGGGCGGGGGGCAGGAAGTTGACCCTGATGTGGCTTTCCTGTGCCTGCGTCTGAATCATTTCTTCGCAGTCTTTCAGTACCTCACTGAGTGAAGTGGGCTCCAGCAACAGCACCAGTTTTCCTGATTCAATGAGTGCCATATCGAGGATGTCGTCAATCAACTCCAGCAGATACCAGCCAGCCCGCAGGATCTGATGGAGGCTGGCCTGCTGCGCAGCACTGGGCGCGCCCAGGGCCATGAGCTGTGCAAATCCCAGAATCGCATTGAGCGGTGTGCGCAACTCGTGGCTCATGTTTGACAAAAATTCGGACTTGGCCAGATTCGCGGTTTCTGCCACCTGGCGGGCCCGCTCCAGCTCCTTGTTTTTTTCTTGTAGCGCACTGTCCAGCGCTTTACGTTCGCTGATGTCTGCCACCACCATGCGAATGCCGGTGGTTCCGTCAGGATTTTGCGCACCAATGATCACCAGACTGACCCACACGGGAGACTGGTCACCCCTGACCAGGCGCAACTCGCAGCGCTGCGCCTGGCCGCTATCCAGCAGTTGCCGGCGGCACCGGTAATAGATGTCCTGGTCTGTCTTGAGAATCAGTTGGCTGATTCGTTGTCGGATCAGATTGGCGCGTGGTATGGCCAGCAGCGTGGCCGCTTGCAAATTGGCCTCCACCAGCAGCCCATCTGGGCTGAGGGAGCAGTAGCCCACGGGGGCCAGGTCATACAAGTCAAAGTAGCGGGCTCTCAGCAGATCAAGTTCGATTTGTGTGCGGCGCAGCTCTTCGTTTTGCATCTCCAGCTCAATCTGGTGCACGCGCAGTTCGTGAATGAGCAACTGGGCTGCTTCGGGCGTCAGCTCCTGCGCTTTTTCTGCCAGATGGGGGAGGGTCCGCTGAGTCTGTTCTTCCGCGCGGCGGCGCAGTAGCGGGTTCGGGCTGGGAGGGGTCACGTCAGATCCCGGCATCAGGCTTGTGGGCTGTGTTGGCGTCGTTGGCATCTTTCAGCACGGTCGCCAGGCGAACAAGTTCATTGGCTTTTTGCAGTGCCTCGCGCACGCGGCGAACCTCCGTGACTTCAGTGAAAGTGATCACGGCGCCCTCAATGACGTTGTCCAGCGTACGGTAGGGCAGGATGCGCAGGGTGTAGCTGCGGCTGTCGACGGTGAGCACTTCCACTTCTTTGGGAACCAGGGTTTTGAGTACCTCATGCAGGTCGGCCACCAGGCTGCTGTAGTCCACCAGATTGCTCACGATGTGGGCGATGGGGCGGCCTGTATCGCTGGCGATCAGGTTGATGATGTGGGCCGCCGCTGGCGTGAACCTCAGGATGCGCAGGCTGTGGTCTACAAAGATGGTCGCAATACCGGTGCCTGCCAGCAGGTTGTTCATGTCGTTGTTGGCGCGTGACAAATCAGCCACCTTGGTTTGCAGCTCGGTGTTAACCGTGCTGAGCTCCTCATTGATGGACTGCATTTCTTCCTTGGAAGTTTCCAGCTCCTCATTGCTGCTTTGCAGTTCTTCGTTGATGGACTGCATCTCTTCGTTGCTGGACTTGAGTTCCTCGTTGGAGGTTTCCAGCTCTTCCTTGGCCGCAAGCAGGTACTCCTCCTTGGTCTTCAACTCT
>JAUXQA010000315.1 GCA_030683195.1 Rhodoferax sp.
GGAGTCATGGACGCCAACGCCTCGGGCGGCATTGATTTGGGCGAATTGCAGCCGCGTCTGCCCGAGATGCTGCGCACGCCCAGTGGCCGGGTGGAACTGGCACCGCCGTCGCTGTTGCTGGACCTGCAGCGCGCCGTGACCGACCTGAAAGCCCCGGTGCCTGAGTTGGTCATCATTGGCCGGCGCGATGTGCGCTCCAACAACAGCTGGATGCATCACCTGCCGGTGCTGGCCAAGGGGCCCATGCGCTGCACGGCCCTGGTTCACCCGCTGGACGCACAGCGCCTGAAGTTACAGGACGGCGCCTTGGCGCAGATTGCCTCCGAGACCTCCAACGGCCCGCGCACCATCCAGGCCCAAGTGCAAATCAGCGACGAGATGATGCCCGGCGTGGTGAGTCTGCCGCACGGCTGGGGCCATGACTTGACGGGCACCCGGCTCAAGCTGGCAGCCCAGCGTCCGGGGGCCAACCTCAATGCGCTGCTGGACGATCAATTGCGCGATCCGTTGTCGGGTAATGCGGTGCTGGGCGGGGTGGCGATCACCATGCACGCGCTGGCGTGAGTCGTTGGGGTGCTGCTGCGGGTCGTTGGGGCGTCTAAGAGGCTAATTCGTATAAATCAGCCCGCTAGCCGGCGTATTTATTGGATTTTATTGCGTATTTTTATAGCAATAGTAGCGACTCAAGCGCCCCGATACAGCCAAGGCACATCCAGCAATCGCTCGCCCAGCAGCTTCATGGCGGCGTCGCGCCCCCAACGCATGGGGCCTGTCGCGTGAAATATCTTGCCGTTGCGCAGCGCGCGCGCCTGCACCCGCGCATTGCGCTCCCAGCGAGCTTGCGCATAGTGTCGGAGCAGCGCCGGAATTTTGACCGGCGTACCCGCAGCCCCCAGCACCCGCCCCAACTCAGCTGCGTCTTCAATCGCCATGCCTGCCCCCTGCGCCAGGTAAGGCACCATCGGGTGGGCGGCATCCCCCAGCAGCGCGACCCGGCCCTGCGCCTGCTCGTGAGCGCCGCGCATCGGTGGGCGAATCGCCAGTACCCACAAGCGCCAGGCGTCAATCGCGTGAATCAAATCCTGCAAGGGCGCGCAGGTGGCGCCCATGGCGCGGCGCAGGTCGGCTGCATTGGCGCTGTGATCCCAGTCCTGAACATCGCCCGCCACCGCGCCATGCACAAAACCCACCACGTTCAGCCACTCGCCCCGGCGCACCGGGTACTGCACCACATGCAGGCGCGGCCCTAGCCAGGCCGTGACCTGCTGGCTGCGCAAGTGGGCGGGCAAGCTGCTTTGGGGAATCAGCGCCCGGTAGGCCAAATGTCCCATCGGCTGCGGCGCGCCATCATTCAGCATTTGCTGGCGCACCCGGCTCCACAGGCCGTCGGCGCCCACCAGCAGGTCGCCCTCGACCAGACGCCCGTCAGTCAGATGCAACTGCACGCCGGCACCAGCCCTGTCTTGTGTTTCGTCCTTGCGCTGCGCAAACCGGTTAACTGCACTCTTGAGGTTCAATTGAACATCGCTGTGGCCGCTCAGGGCGGCCAGCAGCAGCCCGTGCAAGTCGGCCCGGTGGATGGTGGCATACGGAAAACCGTAGCGTGCCTGAATTTCCGGCCCCAGCGTCAGCGCTCCCAATTCGGTACCTGTAGCTGCACTGCGCACCTGCAGCCGGTTTGGAAATGCGGCCACGGCGTTCACCGAATTTTTCAAACCCCAGTGGTGCAACACGCTCACCACATTGGGGCCCAATTGAATGCCGGCACCCACCTCGCTGAACTCGGCTGCCCGCTCAAACAGCGCGACGCCTGCGCCGGCGCGCGCGCAAGCCAATGCGGCCGCCAATCCGCCAATGCCGCCGCCCGCTACCAGGGCTTTAAGGCGAACGCCGCTCATTCGGGTGAATTCAGGGGTGAATTCAAAGCCCTATCGCACCAGGCGTGCCAGCACGCCAAAGGTGTTGCGTCCGGTGCTGGCCACAACGCCCGAGCCGAAATCGATGCTCCAGGCTGATGAAGGTAGCTGGACATCCGGTGTGGACGACCAGTATGTTGCGGTGGGTGTGCCCGGAAAAGCGGTAACGTTGACCGCCGGCCTGGCGCTACTGGTGTCCACCAGACTGGCCAGCTCTTTGACATTGGGCAGTCGCCAGCCGGACTGGGTCATGGCGTGAGCCAGCGCCTCTTCGTGCCGAAACACAGTCAGGCCCCCAGTGCACGTGCCGTTGCTCCAGGTTTGCCCCACCGTGCAGCGTCGCCAGATCAGGCCAGTTTGGGCGTCTGTGACTTCGGAGCCGTCAGCGGAATAGGCATAGCGCGATTGGGCCTGCACGGGTGCGACGACTGCCAGACTCATTACCAGGGCGGCCACCCACACGGGCCAGTTTGTTTGGGACTGATGCAAAGTGTTCATTGAATATTGCTTTCTGAATGACGGTTTTTGACCCGGGACTAACGCACCAGCCGAAGCTCCAGGCTGGCGCTTGTGGCCCCGATCCCATCGATCCTGCCTTTGACAAAATCCACCGCCCACACGTTGCTGCTGCCACTGAGAAATGGTGTGCCAGAGAAGTACCAGGCGCTGCGGGTTTGGGCAAACCAGTTCATGTCAATTGCCAACTGGGCGTTGTTGTTACCGTAATTCAGCAGACTTTGCAGCTCACCCGGGTTCGGCAAGCGCCAATCATTGAAGCCACACAAGCTGGCTGCATTCACCGCCGTGCGGTAGGCCGCAGCCTCCTGGTTTTGGGGGTCGCCGGGCAATGCCTTGAGCGTGGTGCTCGCTCGCTGCCAGACAAGGCCGGTGACGTTGTCCTTGACGCAGTCGGTGCCCGAGAAGCTGTAACTGGCGCCCAGCAGGCCATCGGTACTGTCGGCATTGGCCACATCGCGGCCCACCATACCATCTTGCTTGTCGTTCAGTGCGATAGCTGCCGCGCTGGTGCAACTGATCAATACATCGCTGCCCGCGCCATAGCATTGGTTGGCAGTGATGCCGGTGTCCGTCAGGAGGCTCAGGGCGATGGGCGCGGCGGTAATGGTCAAGGTTTGTTGGCCTATCCACCATCCACCGTCGGCAACCAAATTGTTGTTGACAATGGCCGTGACAAACCCGAGGGTGGCGGCCGGGGTACAGACCACCTTGAACCCGGTGGACGTGATGTCGGTCGGGCTGGCACAAACGCCCCCGGGCAAAGAGACGACCGATTTGAGCGGAATATTGGTGCCCACCACCGTGAACGTTGTCGGCGTACCCGCCGGGGCGCTTGTGGGGGTGAAAGAGGTCACGGTCGCGTTGGCCGGTGTAGTGGTGCCAGTGCCGGGAGTCACGGTGGTTCCATTGCCACCGCAGGCCACCAGTACCAGCGACATCACAATGGCTGTAATGCCCGAGTACCCTGAGTGGTTCATTGTCATCGGTGGGTTATTCATCTGATCCTCCTTTTTAAGAGCGCAGTTTACGTGCAAATGCATTGGGCAACGGAGCTTGCGACCGGGCTACCGGGGATGATGGACACCATCTGCAGGCGAGTTGCCTGACTGGGTGGTGCCGGACGCCATGTCTTTGGCCTGGGGCGTCACCAGCTCACTGAGCGGTACGGGTACATCGCCCGGCGTGGTCAACCCGATGCGGCGGCGAAACAGGTCGGTTCGGGCGAGAAAAATGGTGGTCACCGGCACAGTGAGCGACAGAAAAATGATGATCAGCCAGGCGTGCAGCGAGAGTTGACCGTCGCGCGCCGAGAAATACAGAATGCTGGCTAGCGTGACGCACCACGCCGAAAAACTGAAGGCCAGCGCAGGCGGGTGCATGCGCTGCATAAAGGTCTTGAACCGCACCAGTCCGACTGCAGAGGCCAGCGTAAAAATGCCGCTAAGCACCAACAGGATGGCCACCGGCACCTCGATCCAGAGCGACAGCGCTGTGCTCATTCAATCACCTCGCCACGCAACAAGAACTTGGCCATGGCAGCAGAGCTGACAAAACCGAACAAGGCAATCAACAAGGCCGCCTCAAAATACATGGCATTGCGGTAGCGAATGGACAACACCAGAAGCACGAGCATGCCAATGGTGTAGATCAGGTCCATGGCCAGTATCCGGTCTTGTGCCGATGGGCCGCGGAACAGTCTCAGCAGCGCCAGACCCATGGCCAGAACGTAGCAGGCCAGTGTGAAGACGATGGCACCAAACAGCAGGGTGCTCATTCAAAAATTTCCATCAAGGGGCGCTCATAGCGGGTTTTGATAAGCTCAATTTCAGCTTGCTCATCTTTCATATCAAAAATGTGCATCAGCAAGGCGCTGCGATCCAGAGCCAACTCCGACCAAATGGTGCCGGGAATCACGCACATGATGGCTGCCAGCGCCGCCAGGCCATTGGGGTCGCGCAAGT
>JAUXQA010000390.1 GCA_030683195.1 Rhodoferax sp.
AGTTGAAGGACAACGCCAGCCCGATGACGATGAAGGCAAACTCGCCACCTTGGCTGAGCAGCAAGCCACCCTCCAGCGCGCGCCCCCACGACAAACCGAACACGCGCAGCAAACCAAATATCACCGCACCCTTGAGCGCGAACAAACCAACAACCGACAGCGGTAGCCAAAGGGGCTCGGCCAGCAACGCCTGCGTATCAATGCCCATGCCCACCGACAGAAAAAACAGTCCCATCAACAAGCCCCGAAACGGCTCCATGGTCACTTCCACCTGATGGCGAAACTCGGTCTCGGCAATGATCAACCCGGCTAGCAGCGCCCCCAGTGCCATCGACAGCCCTGCCGCCCATGTCAGCGTAGCCACGCCCAATGTGGCCAGCAGGGTGAGCGCCATGAAGGTATCAGGCTGCCGGTTGGCCGCAATCTGGTGAAACAGCGGGCGCACCACGCGCCGCCCCACCAGGTAAATTACCAGCACCGTGAGCACGCCCTTGAGCGCCGCACTGCCCAGCAGGGCGCCAAAACTCTCGCCCCCGGCGCCCGCCCCCAAAATACTGATGAGCACCAGCAGCGGAATCACCGCCAGATCCTGAAACAACAAAATTGCAAACGAGGCCTGGCCCAGCGGCGAACCCAGTTCGCGGCGCTGGTTGAGCAATTGCATGACGATGGCTGTGGACGAAAACGCCAGCAGCAGACCCAAAATAACCGAAGCTTCCAGACGGTTGCCAAATGACCAGGCAATCACCCCAATCAAGACAGCGGTCAAACCTACCTGCAGGCTGCCCATGCCAAAAACCAGCCGGCGCATGGACCACAAACGGTTGATGGACATCTCCAGGCCAATCATGAACATCAAAAAGACCACACCCAGCTCGGCCAGCACCTCCACGTCTTCAAGGCGGGCAAAGGTCACATAGCTCAGCCAGGGCCACTGCACGCTCAGGCTGGCCAGGCCGTAAGGCCCCAGCAACGTGCCCACCGCCAGAAAACCCAGCACCGGGTTGATGCGCAGGCGTGCCAGCAAGGGGATCAGTACGCCCGAGAGGGCCAGAAACAAAATGATTTCTTTTAAAAACGGGAAGGCGTCGTGGGTATCCATGCGGCGATTGTGCGGTTGAAAGGGTCTGCTTCAAGTCGGGTGTTATTCGTCAGCTACACCGCTGGCACATTGGCCACATGCGCCTGGCGCAAGCAGTCCTGGAACGCGCGGGTCACCCGCGCTGGCTGGGGCGAGGCGCGCACGATGCTGAAAAACCGGCATTGATACTGAAACACCGCCGGGTTGACCGCGCGCATCTGACCTTTAAGCACAAAAGCCTGTGCGTAGTGGTCCGGCAAGAAACCCAAAAACTGGCCCGAGAGAATCAGCGTGGCAATTGACTCCTGGTCATAGCCCGTGGCCTGGCGCTGCAGGCGCACTTGCTGGCTCAGCTCCATATTGGGGGAGTGATAACCCAGACCTGCAAAGGCCTGCTGACGCAGACTGTCCCAGCCGGCGGGCTCTTGATCGGGTGAAGCATCAAACAGGGCATGCCGGGCGCCACAGTACAAAAACATGCCCTCACTGAACAATGCTTCATAAGCCAGCGTGTCCGAACTGCGATGACCAGGAATGATGCCCACCTGGAACTGCCCGTCCAATACGCCTCGCTCGATGGCGTTGAGCGGCGCCACGTGCAAGTGCAGGCTCACATCCGGCGCTTGTATCGCGAACAAGGCAATGGCCGCCCCAATATGCGCCTGCGGGTTGCTGGCAGTCTTGTCAAACACGGCTATGTGCAACTCGCCCCCCATGCGCTGGTGAATCTCGTCCACCCGGCTGCGAAACGCATCCACCCCGGCCAGCAATCGCAAGGTTTCGTCATAAATTTGCTGGCCCTCGGCCGTCAAGGCAAAGCCCGCGCGCCCCCGGCGGCACAAGCTCAGGCCCAGGCGGGTTTCAAGGTCCTTGATGTGGCGGCTGACCGTGGACACACCGATATTGAGCTCCAGTTCGGCAGCGGCCATGCCACCGCACTCGACCACGCTCTTGAACACCCGCAACAGCCGGATGTCCATGTCGCTCAACTGGCCCAGCGCGGCCCGACTTTTTACTTGCATAAATTGCCAACCAAATAGTGATATTTAACCATTTATAAGAGTAAAAGAGACTCGCAAAATGTAGTTTTACAAATTAGCAGGAGTTCGCCATGAACCTCAACGATGCCCAAGCCCTGACTGCACCCCGTACCGACGCCGCATGGCTGGAGCCGCACTGGATGCCCTACACCGGCAACCGCGACTTCAAGGCCAATCCGCGCATGATGGTCAGCGCTAAAGGCTGCTACTACACCGACATCAACGGCAAGCAGATATTTGACGGCCTCTCGGGCCTGTGGTGCTCAGGCCTGGGCCATGGCCGCGCCGAGGTCACTGCAGCCGCCACCAAACAACTGGCCACCCTGGACTACTCCCCGGCCTTCCAGTTTGGGCACCCGCTCTCATTCGAGTTGGCCAACAAACTCAAGGAACTCACACCGGCCGGGCTGGACTACGTGTTTTTCACGGGCTCGGGCTCAGAGTCAGCCGACACCTCGCTCAAGATGGCCCGCGCCTACTGGCGTGCCAAGGGGCAGGCCAGCAAGACTCTGCTGATCGGGCGAGAAAAAGGCTACCACGGCGTCAACTTTGGTGGCATCTCGGTGGGCGGCATTGTGGCCAACCGCAAGATGTTTGGTCAGGGCGTGCAGGCCGACCACCTGCCCCACACCCTGATCCCCGGCAACGCCTTCACGCGTGGCATGGCCGACAAGGGGATGGAATTGGCCGATGACCTGCTGCGCCTGATTGCGCTGCATGACGCATCCAACATCGCGGCTGTCATTGTGGAGCCCATGTCAGGGTCGGCCGGCGTCATCGTGCCACCCAAGGGTTACCTGCAGCGCTTGCGTGACATTTGTACCGCCAACAACATCCTGCTGATTTTTGATGAAGTGATCACCGGCTTTGGCCGCATGGGCGCCTGGACCGGGGCCGAGGCCTTTGGCGTCACACCCGACATCATGAACGTGGCCAAGCAAATCACCAACGGCTCCCAGCCGCTGGGTGCCGTGCTGGCCAAGAAGGATATTTACGACACCTTCATGGCCCAGGGCGGGCCGGACTACATGCTCGAATTCGCCCACGGCTACACCTACTCGGCCCACCCCGTGCCCTGTGCGGTGGGCCTGGCCGTGCTGGACGTCCTGGAGAAAGAAAATATGGTGGAACGCGTGAAGGCGCTGGCTCCTCATTTCGAGAATGCCGTGCACAGCCTCAAAGGGGCGAAGCACATCACCGACATTCGCAACTTCGGACTGGCTGCCGGCTTCACCATCGACGCTGTGCCGGGCGAGCCCGCCAAGCGCCCCTATGAGATTGCCATGGCCATGCTGAAAAAAGGTTTTTACGTGCGCTACGGTGGCGATACCATCCAGCTCGCTCCTCCTTTCATATCAACGCCCGAGCAGATCGACAGCCTGATCAACGCCCTGGGCGAGACCATCAACCAAACTGCCTGATTGAAACAAGCACCCATGTCAAACCTTCCCCTCATTCACCACCTGATCGACGGCCAGCGCGTGGCGGGCAACGCCGGCGCACGCACCCAGCCGGTGTACAACCCCGCCACAGGTCAGCCCGAAAAAACCCTGCTGCTGGCCGACAAAACCACGGTGGAGCAGGCCATTGCCAGTGCTGAAGCGGCCTATCCGGCCTGGCGCGCCACCCCGCCGCTCAAGCGCGCCCGCGTCATGAGCAAGCTCAAAGTCTTGCTTGAAGAGCACGCCGACGAGCTGTGCGCATTGGTGACCGCCGAACACGGCAAAGTGCTCTCGGATGCCTTGGGCGAGTTGCAACGCGGCATCGAGAACGTGGAATATGCCTCCTATGCGCCCGAGTTACTCAAGGGCGAACACAGCAAAAACGTCGGCACCGCCGTTGACTCCTGGAGTGAATTTCAGGCGCTGGGCGTCACCGCTGGCATCACACCGTTCAACTTTCCCGTGATGGTGCCGCTGTGGATGTGGCCCATGGCCGTGGCCTGCGGCAATACCTTCATCCTCAAGCCGTCTGAGCGCGACCCCAGCAGCGCCCTGCGCGTGGCTGAACTGGCGCTGGAGGCCGGCTTGCC
>JAUXQA010000316.1 GCA_030683195.1 Rhodoferax sp.
GCTTGCGCCAGATTAGCCTCGGCTGCATCCAGGGTGACCTTTGCGTCGGCAGGATCGAGCTTGACGAGGGGCTGGCCGGCTTTCACAAAGTCGGTGTCGTCTGCCAGGATGGCCATCACGGTGCCGCCCATTTGCGGCGTAATCTGGATCACGTTGCCCTGCACATAGGCGTTGTCCGTGGACTCGTAGTGGCTGGCCACCAGCCACTCGTAGGCGGCCCAGCCCAGCCCGGCGAGAACGACCACGCCGGACAGGGCGATGAGCACCCTCTTGCGGGCCGGATTGCGTCCCGCACGTGCAGTGGGCGCTGGAGTTTGAGGTGAAGTCATGGCGAATTACTCAGAAAAAAGGGATGAACGGGTCAAAGGGGCTTGGGCGCGGGCAACTCGGCCAGGTAGCCACCACCCAGGGCGCGCATCAGCGCCACCTGGGTGTCGAGCACGCGAGCCTGCAGGTCCAGGCCGGCGCGCTGCTGGTTGAGCACCGCCGTCTGCGCGGCAATGACGGGGAGCAAATTGCCCAGGCCCGCGCCATGGCGTTGCACGGCGAAGGCATAGCTGCTGTCGGCTGCGGCTTGCGCGGCGCGATGCGCCTCCTGTTGGCGACCCACCGCCTGCAGAATGGCGAGCTGATCGGCTACGTCGCGCACGGCGTCGATCACGGAGACGTTGTAGCTCTCGATGGCGCCGTCGAGATCGGCAGTTTTCCCAACCAGATTGGCTCGCAGGCGGCCACCGTCAAACAGGGGTAGTCTCAGCGCCGGGCCCATGCCCCACTGCTCGCTGCCAGTACTGATCAGGCGGTCTAGCCCGATACTGGAGAACCCGGCAAAGGCCATCAGGTTGACGTTGGGGTAGAACTGGGCGCGCGCGCTGCTCACGTCCTGGCTGGCAGCTTCCACGCGCCAGCGGGCAGCCGCAATGTCAGCCCGCCGCCCCAGCAGGTCGGCGGGGATCGACCCGACTGGCGCTATTATTTTTACATTAATCAAGCTATGAGATACGCCGGCTACAAGCTGATTTGGCTTGAAAACCAGTGCATTGAGGGCATTTTGGGTCAAGGTCCGCTGCTCTTGCAGGGATTCGATCTGCAGACGCACTTCAGGCAGGCCCGACTCGGCCTGCCGCAGTTCAACATTGGAGTCGAGACCCGCCGAGACCCGGGACTGCACCAATTGCAGCGCCTGGTTGCGTTGAGCCAGAAGACGCTGCGCCAGTGCTTGCTGGTCATTCAGCCGCAGCCACTGGAAATAGGTGCGCGCCACCTGGCTGGCAAGCAGCGTGCGGGCAGCGGCGAGGTCGGCCTGGGCGGCGCGGGTGCCGCCCAGCGCTGCCTGCAGTGCAGCGTGGTTCTTGCCAAAAAAGTCGATCTCCCAACTGCCGGAGAGTTGGGCTGTGCCCGTGCTGCGAACCGAACCCGCCAGCGGTGCCGGTACGGCGCCATTGGCCGTGTACTGCTGCCGGGTCAGGTCCAGACCCGCATTGAGCTGGGGGCCACCCGCAGCATCGGTCAAATCGGCACCGGCCTGCGCCCGGGTCAGTCGGGCCTGCACCACACCCAGGCTGGGATGGGTACTCAGCGCGTCATCGATCATGCTGTTGAGTTGCGCATCGCCAAACTGGTGCCACCACTGGGTATCCACCGGCGCCACGGCAACTTGATCAACCGGTAAACCTGCTGACTGGGTGTCTCGCAGGGTGGCTTTGGAGACAATGCCATTGGGGTTGGCGCAGCCCGCCAAGGCGAACACGGCAACCAGCAGCAGCGCAGCGGGCGGGACGCTGGCAACCGGCCTTGTGAGACAGCCATCAAACTTCATGAGCGTCTCCTGCATCGGACAGGGGTGACGTTTGTGATTTGGCGCGCACTTGCGCGTTGTCCAGAATGCGCCGCAAAAAACCCTTGAAAGCCTGGAACTCATCAGCTGAAAATCCCGCCAGGTGCGCATTTTGAATGCGGCACAGCACGCCTGGAATACCGCGTGCAGTTTCTCGCCCCGACTCGGTCAACTCGATGTTGACCACCCGGCGGTCCTCAACCGACCTCACCCGGCGGCACAAGCCCTTGGCCTCCAGGCGGTCCAACAGGCGGGTCATCGCCCCAGCATCCAGATGGCATTCGCGAGCAAGTTCTGCCACGGTAGACGCTTCACCCATGAAGAGCTTGAGCAGCGGCACCCATTGCGCGTTGGTCAGGTCACTGGCCACCAGTTCGCGCTCCACGTCTTGCGCCACCATCGCCAAGGCGCGTCGCATCAGGTAACCCACACTCTCTTCCGTCACGTAATTGTCCGCACGGTAGAACTCCGGGCTGCTGGCGGCAACGTCGGACGGCGGCAAACTGGAACTCGAATTGGTCTTTTTCATGGTTTATTATTAATTGCCTAAGCAATTATTGTCAAGGCTGTTTTTGGTCAGGCAATCTATTTTGCAATATTGGCTACACTGTCCACCATGTCCAAACCCGATCTTCCCAAAGCCTCGCCCCGCTCGCTCTCCGGGCTCCTGCCTTTTTTGCGTCCGTATCAGGGGCGCATTCTTTTGGCGCTGGTATTTCTGGTGATGGCCGCCGCAGCAACGCTGGCGTTTCCGATTGCGCTGCGCAGCCTGATCGACGGTGGGCTGGTTCAGACCGACAAGGGTGCGCAACTCATGGCGCTGCGGGAGCACTTTGTGGCCCTGTTTGCCGTGGCGGTCGCCCTGGGGCTGTTTTCAGCCGGGCGCTTTTACATGGTGAGTTGGCTGGGCGAGCGGGTCACCGCCGATTTGCGCAACGCGGTTTATGGACATGTGCTGCACCAAAGCCCCGAGTTTTTCGAGACCACGCAAACTGGCGAGGTGCTGTCGCGACTGTCGGCCGACACCACGTTGGTGCAAACAGTGGTGGGCTCGTCGCTGAGCATGGGCCTGCGCAACATGGTCATGGCCATCGGTGCGTTGGGCATGCTGATCTGGACCAACCCCTATGTGATGTTTCAGGTGCTGGGGGTGCTGGTGCTGATCGTGGTGCCGGCCCTGTGGTTTGGGCGGCGCGTGCGCAAGCTCTCACGGGCCAGCCAGGACAGGATTGCGGACTCCAGTGCCATTGCCGCCGAAGTGCTGAACGCCATTCCCGTCGTGCAGAGCTATACCGCCGAGGGGCGCGAATCAGCCCGCTTCAATGCCTCGACCGACAGCGCCTTTGATACCGCCGTGCGGCGGACACGGGCCCGCTCCGTCTTGGTGGCGTTCATCATCATCGCTACCTCCGCCGCCCTGCTGTGGGGCCTGTACCAGGGTACGCAAGCGGTCATGAACGGGCGCATCACGGCGGGTGACCTGGGGCAGACGGTGTTGTACGTCATCATTCTGGCCAGCGCCTTCGCGATTTTGGGTGAGGTCTACGGCGACCTGCTGCGCGCAGCAGGCGCCACCGAACGGCTGATGGAACTGCTAAGCACCCGCTCACCAATCACCTCACCTTTGCGCCCTCTGCCAGCGCCTGCCCCAAGTGGTGGCAGTGCCGTCAGGTTCGAGTCGATCCAGTTCCACTACCCCTCCCGTCCGCTGCAAGCTGCTCTCAGTAATTTCTCATTGACCGTCAGCCCTGGCCAGACGGTCGCCATTGTGGGGCCAAGTGGCGCGGGCAAAAGCACGGTATTCCAGTTATTGCTGCGTTTTTATGACCCCGCATCGGGCAGCATCGTGCTGGATGGTGTGGCGACCCGTGATCTGACGCTGTCTGATTTGCGGCAGCGCATTGGCATCGTGCCGCAAGACGCCGTGATTTTCTCCAGCAGCGCACTTGAAAACATCAGGTATGGACGACCTGAGGCCCACGATGAGGAGGTGTATGCAGCGGCCCGGTCCGCGTTTGCGGATGAGTTCATCAGCGCGCTCCCCGAGGGTTACGACACATTCCTGGGTGAGCGTGGCGTGCGACTCAGCGGCGGCCAGCGCCAGCGCATCGCCATCGCGCGCGCCATGCTCAAGAACCCGCCCTTATTGTTGCTCGATGAAGCCACCAGTGCACTCGACGCAGAAAGTGAGCGCATGGTGCAGGCCGCATTGGAATCTGCCATGCGGGACCGCACCACGCTGGTCATCGCCCATCGCCTGGCCACGGTCCAGAAGGCTGATTTGATTGTGGTGCTGGACCACGGCAGCCTGGTGGAACAAGGCACCCACGCAGAACTGGTGGCCAGGGGCGGTGTGTACGCGGGACTGGCGGCGCTGCAGTTCAGTGCCTGACCCGGACTGGCTACTGCAACGGGCCTTTCAGTGCTTCTGGCAAAGCAAAGGGCAACACAGCAATGCCCTCGTCCAGCAAGGATAGGGCTTCCGATTGGGACGCTTGACCTCGAATGCCGCGCGCCTTGATCTCGCCGTAATGAATCTTGCGGGCCTCTGAAGCAAAGTCATTGCCCACATCGTCGGTGGTGGACATGAGATGCCGGGCTGCCGTCATCAGAGCCGCTTGAAAATCCGATTCTTTTTTGTCACTCGACTCGTCGTGACGCGTGCCGTCAGACCCAGGCCGGGCGTTTCTCAAATTGAGTCTGGGGGCACTCAGTCGCTTGGTGATGGCAGCATCGCCGCACACAGGGCAGGTCACCAAGCCTCGGTCCAACTGACCCAGAAAGTCGTCTTCGGAGCCAAACCAGCCTTCAAACACATGCAGTTGACCGCATTGGAGATCGAGAACTTTCATCTCACAACGTTACGGCACACACTGCATCGGTGGGCGCCTGCCAATTCAATGCCCAGTTGCCAGCAAGGAAATTTTGCACCCAGAGCGCAGCGCTCAGCGTCTTGGCGTCCGTCACCCGGCCATCACAACACCATTGCAAAAGCTCGGCGGGAGACGCTGTAAATACGTCAAGAAACTCCCCGGGATCAAGCCGGCGTGTGCCCAGCGTCAAACCCCGCGCAAACCAGATATCAATGAATTCGGTTGAATAGGAAATAACCGGGTGCAAAACCCCTGCATGTGCCCACTCGGCAGCGCTGTAGCCCGTTTCTTCCAGCAGTTCACGCTGGGCGCAAAGCTGCAAGTCTTCGCCCGGATCAAGCTTGCCTGCAGGGAATTCGATCATGACCTGGCCAACAGGAT
>JAUXQA010000409.1 GCA_030683195.1 Rhodoferax sp.
TCGTCCAGATATTCCGATTTTGTTGGAATGCGACCAAGCTTGGAACAAATGGCGGCCAACTCTGCGCTTCCGAGATAGACATTGCTATTCTTCCCAAGTCGATTCGGAAAATTGCGCGTCGAGGTTGAAAAAACCGTCGCGCCCTCCCTAACTTGCGCTTGATTGCCCATACAAAGGCTACACCCAGGCATCTCCATGCGGGCACCTGCAGAACCCAAGACGCCGTAATGCCCTTCCTCACTCAACTGTTTGGCATCCATTTTTGTGGGTGGAGCCATCCAAAGTTTGACTGGGATGTCACGCTTGTTCTCCAGAAGCTTGGAGGCGGCCCTGAAGTGGCCGATATTGGTCATGCAAGACCCAATAAATACCTCGTCAATCTTGGCACCGGCGACATCCGACAGTGTTTTCACATCATCTGGATCGTTCGGACACGCCACTATTGGCTCATGAATGTCGGCCAAATCGATGTCAATGACTGCCGCGTATTCAGCATCTTCATCGCCTTTGAGCAATTGAGGATCAGCGAGCCATGCCTCCATGGCAGCGATACGACGCTTGATGGTTCGAACGTCGGAGTAACCCTCGGCAATCATCCACTTCAACATGGTGATGTTGCTATTGATGTACTCAATGATGGGCTCTTTATTGAGGTGCACAGTGCAACCGCCAGCACTACGTTCTGCTGAAGCGTCACTCAACTCAAACGCCTGCTCAACCTTTAGGTCTGGCAAACCTTCTATCTCTAGAATTCTTCCAGAGAAGATATTCTTTTTCCCTTGCTTGGCTACGGTCAGCAAACCAGCCTTGATCGCGTAGAGCGGAATTGCGTTCACCAGATCACGCAATGTGACGCCCGGCTGCATACTTCCCTTAAAACGAACCAGCACACTCTCAGGCATATCCAGTGGCATTACGCCGGTTGCAGCACCAAAGGCAACCAAGCCGGAACCGGCAGGAAAGCTGATTCCAATTGGAAACCTGGTGTGACTGTCCCCACCCGTACCCACTGTGTCGGGCAGCAACATGCGGTTTAACCAACTGTGAATGATGCCATCACCGGGCCGCAATGGGACACCGCCCCGCGTACTGATGAACTCAGGCAACTCATGGTGCATCTTCACGTCCACAGGCTTCGGATAGGCTGCAGTGTGGCAGAACGACTGCATTACCAAATCAGCACTGAATCCCAAGCAGGCCAAATCCTTGAGCTCGTCCCGAGTCATCGGGCCCGTCGTATCTTGCGAACCAACGCTTGTCATCTTCGGCTCGCAGTAGGTACCCGGGCGAACACCTTGTTGGTTGCCGCCGACCACAGGCAGACCGCAGGCGCGACCTACCATTTTTTGGGCCAGCGTGAACCCCTTATTTGTGTTTACAGGATTCTGGGGCAGTCGAAACAGGGTGCTCACAGGCAGACCCAAGGCTTCACGCGCCTTGGCCGTCAGACCGCGGCCGATGATCAACGGAATACGGCCACCTGCACGTACCTCGTCAAACAAAACATCACTCTTGAGCGTAAACTCGGCGACGACTACCCCCTCTTTGAGGGCTTTACCTTCGTAGGGCCTGAGTTCCACCACGTCACCCATGTTCATTCTGGATACGTCCAACTCAATAGGCAAGGCACCAGAATCTTCCATTGTGTTGTAAAAAATCGGCGCGATTTTTGAACCCAGGCAGACGCCACCAAAGCGCTTATTTGGCACAAAAGGGATGTCCTCTCCAGTGAACCACAGCACCGAGTTGGTTGCGGACTTTCGAGAAGAACCGGTACCCACCACGTCGCCCACGTACGCCACCAGATTGCCTTTGGCACGCAAACCTTCGATGAACTTGACCGGGCCACGCTTGCCATCTTCTTCAGGCACCACACCGGGGCGAGCATTTTTGTGCATCGCCAAGGCGTGCATTGGGATGTCGGGTCGGCTGAAAGCGTCGGGGGCTGGAGAGAGATCATCGGTATTGATCTCGCCTTCAACCTTGAATACGGTTAAGGTAATTGATGAAGGCACCTCGGGGCGAGATGTAAACCACTCTGCGTCAGCCCAGCTTTGGAGCACTTCTTTGGCATGCGCGTTGCCTTTGTCAGCTTTTTCCTTGACATCATGAAACTGGTCAAACATCAGCAAAGTCTTTTTCAGTCCATCGGCAGCAACTTGCGCTACCGTTGAATCATCCAGCAAATCGACCAGAGGGCTGATGTTGTAACCCCCCAGCATGGTGCCCAGAAGCTCAGTAGCCTTTTCTCGCGAGATCAGGGCGCACTTCTCTGTGCCGTGAGCTATAGCTGCGAGGTAGCTGGCCTTGACTTTGGCTGCGTCATCCACGCCGGCAGGCACGCGATAAGTTATCAGGTCCACGAGCAAAGCTTCTTCGCCAGCTGGGGGACTTTTCAGTAGCTCGATGACCTCGCCTGCCTGCTTTGCAGAAAGGGGCAAGGGGGGAATGCCAAGGGATGAGCGTTCGGCAACGTGCGCACGGTAAGACTGCAACATGGTCTGATTCCTTCAACTTTAAAAAATAATACCAACCTGGGTTGGATTGGGATAAACGGATTGGCGTCCGAGTAGTTACTTGGCGGCCACTGCGCCAGGAGCATCGAGCAAGCTGGGCGGGGGGTTCTTGATCATCATTTCGGCAACCTGGGCTTGGTCGGGGTTCACACAGGCGTCTGCCAAGCGCTGACCGTGTTTTTGACTCATCAACATCGACTTGTTTGCCAACTGCAGCCACACGGCCCCTCCCTTGGGGTCCTCCAGGCGAATTGCACCCGTACTGGTTTCCACAGGGAACATTCTGAATTTCTGGTTCTTGATGGAAAGATCGAAGTACCCAGGTGATTTCACATCAGCTGTCAGGGTGACGAAAGCCCCCAACTCGCAGGAAATTCGTCCCTGAAAAACACGCTCGGCAATGAGGAGCTCCGCTGGAGACATTGCTGCCTCAGCAGCGATGAAACCAGAAGCCATTTGCGCCGCCGTGGTTTTGATCTCGACACGGCTCTTGCTAGGAGCAGAAGTTTTTTTGCCATTTTTTTCAGCCGTTTGGGCAATGGCTGAGCTGAACACAGCGAGTAAACAGAAGGTAGCAAGTAGACTTTTCAGCATGGATATGTATCCTGAATTTCAAAAAAATAGTCAAGCTCAATGCCAGAGAGTTGTCAACTCTTTGGCGAGGTGGGCCCCCGTTTGGCGCGCTCGCTCCAACACTTGCCAATAGTACCGATAGCTCGCCCGATCATGCAATTGACCGCCGAATGAAATCGGTGCCCAGTCGGCATTCGCAGCATTCAATATGATATTTGTTGCCACATCGATTTCTTCTGTTTGAGGAGAAAAAGCTGCAAGTATTGGTCTGATTTGCGCTGGGTGGACACTCCACATCCGCAAATACCCCAAGGAGCGAAAGGCACGAACCGCTGCGGCCTTGATGGCTGTTGCGTCGCTAAATTCAGTAACGACACAGTGCGATGGAACTTTGCCCTCAGCGTGGCACGCCGCAGAAATTTCCAGCTTGGCTCTCAGCACAAGCGGATGAGAAAACTGATCGAGCACATTTGTTGACACACTCGTGTCAACACCCATCGCACTGGCTGGAATCGCACCGCCGTGACTGGAAACAAAATCCATCAAGCCAAAGCTCATGGACTGCACGCGCGCATGTGATGCAATACCGGCTGCTCGGCCGACTGCTCTTGCAGACTCAATCAGCACATGCAACGGCAAAGGAGTCAGGCGTCCTGACAACAAGGCCGCTTGGTCAATCAGTTGAGCAGCCCGCTCCACGTCCTCCACTGACTCCACCTTTGGGAGCATGACGTGACAAAGACCCGCCGCTGCGCCTCCAATGATAATTTCCACGTCTTCCTGAAACGCAGGGTGATCAACCGGGTGCAAGCGCACGGCAACCCGGGCCATTTTGCTGGAATTTTCATGAGCACTTTTGTTACGAGCGCGCTCCACGATTTCCCTAACCATCTGGGCATGTTCACGTTCACCCCCCACCCGCGCACCATCCTCGCAGTCAAGAGTTACATCAAACACGCAGGCATCGAACTCCTGCGTCATTTCAGATTGCAAGGCGAGGCTTTTAAGCATCCGCGCTTCGACGCCGCTATAGTGATCACATACAGGCAGCACCAATGGTGACC
>JAUXQA010000317.1 GCA_030683195.1 Rhodoferax sp.
GGGTTGACCACCATGATCTGACCGCCCTTGCCCAAAGCGGTGACGGGTGCAAAGTCCTTCACCGGGTCATAGGGCAGTTTTTTGTACAAGTGTTCATTTGCAGCATGCGTGGTGTTGGTGGTGATGAGCACGGTGTAGCCGTCAGGTGCGGCTTTGGCCGCTTGCTGCGCGGCAATAAAACCAAAGGCGCCGGGCTTGTTGTCAACCATCACGCTCTGTTTGGAGTCGGTCGCAACACTCTGCCCCAGTGCCCGCGCCAGCTGGTCGGTGGCGCTGCCCGCGGCAAACGGCACGATGAACGTGATGGCCTTGGCGGGGTAAGTTTGGGCATTGCTTTGCAGCGCGGGAAAAGCCAGCAGGACGGCGCTGAGGGCCAGCAGGGGGCGGCGGGGGATTGAGGTCATGGGTTTGTCTCCGGTGGTTATGGTTGTGGCGTGAAAATCAAGGGATGGTCGTCTTCGACGATGAGAAGCTGGGTGAGTCTGGCGGGCACCTGAATGTCCAGGTCCAGCAAAAAGAATGACAAAGCCTTGCCGTGGCTGTCGAGGTTGAGCGAGTCGTTGACGCCACCATCCAGCACCTCATCCAGCACAAAATTCATGGCGTCCATCCTGGGCAGCAGGTAGCGCTTGACGGCGCTTGGCTCGCGGTGGGCAAAGTGCCGGGCCACCCGCTCTTCAGTGAGCTGTGCCACCAGCAGTGGATACAAATCAGGACACCAGGCGATGACGCTGATATTGGATCGGTTGCCTTTGTCGCCGGTGCGCCCGTGGGCGGCGCGGTAAAGGGGGACGGTGATGAGTGTTTCCATGGTGCTAATCCAGCATCGAATAACTGGCTGGCACCGCATCTCGCGGCACCAAGCAAGAGAGTGTGTTGAGTCGCGTGCGCAAGGCTGTGCGCACGCCACCTCCGCCGGCTGGGCCGCAGGTGTAGAGCGCATTGACTTCGCGCGCCAGCCGCTCGGCCGCCGCGCGATCAGCATGGGTGGCGGCAACGCGCAGGCGAATGTCTTGTCCGTGACCAACCCGCGTGTTTGCCAACAGGCGGCCAGCGTCATCGCCGAACACGCTAACGGCGCCGATCAGGTCCACCCGGAGTGTGAGCGTGTCGCCCAGACGGCGCTGCAGCACATCGGCGGCGAGGCGCGCACGCGCTTCAGCGCGCGGACCGGCGTAGGAAATCTCGCCTTCAGCAAACCAGCCGCCTTGGTAAAACACATTGACCTTGAGATCGGTCGGGCGAGCGTGGCCGCGAACGCCCTGGAGCTGCACCCGATTCGGTCCGACCTGACCCACGGTCGCGTGGCTAATGTCGGCGATGACGTCCGGCGTCAAGTAGGCGCTGGGGTCATGCAGCTCGTACAGCAGTTGCTCCTTGACGGTTTGCTCACTCACCAGGCCACCAGAGTGAGCTGCCTTACCGATGACGCAGTCACCGTCCGCGTCGATCTCGGCAATCGGAAAACCTACGTTGTGCAGGTCAGGAACCTCTTTGTAGCCGGGGTCGGCGAAGTAGCCGCCCGTCACTTGCGCGCCGCATTCCAGCAAATGGCCCACCATGGTGGCACGACCCAGGCGCGTCCAGTCGTCAGCCTGCCAGCCGAAGTGCGCCATGGCCGGGCCAACCGTCAGCGACGGGTCCGCAACACGTCCGGCGACGACGATTTGGGCCCCATCACGCAAAGCCATGGCGATCGGCTCAGCGCCCTGGTAGGCATTGGCGCAGACGATGTCTTGCTGATCGCACACGGCACCGAGGCGCTCGCGCAGCAGGGCACGGTGCTCAGGCCCCGACACATCGTCCCCCGCCAGCACCGCGATGCGCGGCACCGGCAGGCCCAACTCCCGCGCCAGCGCCCGGATACGCAGCGCGGCAGCAGGCGGATTGGCTGCGCCAAAGTTGCTGATGATGGGGATGCCGTGCTGCAGGCACAAACCCAGAATCGGGCTCAGCAGTTCGTCCAGCAAGGGCTCGTAGCCGCGCGTCGGATCGGCCCGGCGCGCCAGTTGGGCCAGCGCCAGGGTACGCTCGGCCAGGGTCTCGAAGATCAGGGCCGAGGGGCCGCCATGGGCGATCAAACTGCGCACTACTGGCAGGGCCGCGTCCGTGCGGTCACCCGAGAAGCCGGCGGCCGAACCAATGTGAAGAATGTCTGTCATGGCGCGATTCTGGACAAACATGATAAAAATGAGAAATGGATTATTTCAATCAACTAATCGGATAATCAGATGAATCTCTCCGTCAAACATTTGCGTGCCTTCCTGGCGCTCGCCCGACTCAGCAACTTCACGCGCGCGGCCGAGGCCTGCCACCTGTCGCAGTCCGCGTTCAGCGCACTCATTCAGGGTCTGGAAGAAGATGCGGGTGCGCGTTTTTTTGACCGCAGCACGCGTCGGGTGGAACTGACGGCCGAGGGGCGCTTGTTTGAGCAATCGGCGGCGCGCCTGCTGGCCGACTTTGAGCTAGCCTATACGGAGCTCAGAGACCATGTGGATTTACGCAAGGGCCGGGTGGCTGTGGCTGCCCTGCCCTCTCTGGCTGCGGGCACCTTGCCGAAGGTGTTGGCGGGCTTCCATGCGCGCTTTCCGGGCATTGAGATTCAGTTGTTCGACGGCCTGTCAGACACCTGTATTGCCCTGGTTCAAAGCGCACGGGTGGACTTTGCGCTGGCGTCGGCGGGCAGCCCGGTGGCCGGTCTGCAGACCGAGTTGTTGTGCTCGGACACGTTTCATGTGGTGTGCCACACCTCACACCCGCTGGCCCAGGCTGACACGGTGCTGCCGGCCGATCTGGTCCCCTACCCTTTCATCCACCTTGCGCGCAGTACCAGTATTCGCCAGCACCTGGAACAGGCGCTGCACCCCTTGCGATTGGCCGGCATGATGGAGGTTGAACATTTGGCCACCGCCGCCGCGCTGGTGGCGCAAGGGCTGGGTATCAGCGTGATTCCGGCTTTGGCGTTGTTCCAGTTCCAGCTGCCCGATATCGTGGTTAGACCGCTTGATTTGCCGGGGCTGGTGCGTAACATTTACATCATTCGGCCGGAAGGCCGCACGCCCTCGGTGGCGGCCCGCGAATTGCTGGAGATGGTGCGCGCCAGCTTTGACGCCTGATGCCCCCGCGCACGGTGACGCTGCGCAGTGCACCGAAGACGCCCATTTGCCCTGCCATCAACTGACGTGTACGTCAACTTCATAGCTTGCGCCGGGCATGGCCTGCTTCAGGTCACGGGCGCCGGGTTGAACAACACCAACGCGTTGTGCAGCTTCCAATGCTCGGCCCAGGTCTTTTTGTTGCCACTGGCCACGTCCAGCATCAATTGAAACAGCTCCCAGCCCACTTGCTCGATAGTGGCGGTGCCATCGGCTATGGTGCCGGCGTTCACGTCCATCAGGTCATGCCAGCGCCGTGCCAGGTCGCTGCGCGTGGCCACCTTGATGACCGGCACGGCGGCCAAACCGTAAGGCGTGCCGCGCCCGGTGGTGAAGACATGCAGGTTCATGCCGGCCGCCAGTTGCAGCGTGCCGCAAATGAAATCGCTGGCGGGCGTGGCGGCATAGGTCAGGCCTTTTTGAGTGAGCTTTTCACCCGGTGCGAGCACACCCGTGATGGGCGCCGAGCCAGACTTGACGATGGAGCCCATGGCTTTTTCAACGATGTTTGACAGGCCGCCCTTTTTGTTGCCTGGCGTGGTGTTGGCGCTGCGGTCGGCCCCCCCACGCTGAAGGTAGGCGTCGTACCAGGCCATCTCTCGGATCATGGCTGCAGCCACCTCGGGGCTGGACGCACGGGAGGTGAGCTGGTCAATGCCGTCACGAACCTCGGTGGTCTCGGAAAACATCACACTGGCGCCAGCGCGTACCAGCAAATCCGTGCAAAAACCCACCGCCGGGTTGGCCGTGACGCCTGAGAACGCATCGCTCCCCCCACACTGCACACCCACCACCAACTCAGACGCTGGCACAGTCTCTCGCCGGCGGGCGTTCAGGCGCGTCAAATGGACTTCAGCCTGGCGCACGATGGA
>JAUXQA010000413.1 GCA_030683195.1 Rhodoferax sp.
AGGCAACCAGGTCGCTCACGGTGTTGATCTTGAGGCGGGCAGCGGTCTCGGCGTTCATCACCAGCACGTTGGGCACCCGCACCATCTGGGTGATGGGTGCAAAGTCGGTGGCCGCATTGAAGGGCATCTTGGCGAACAGCCAGGGGTTGACCGCATGGGTTGCCGTGGCGGCAATGCCAATGGTCAGACCGTCGGGGGTGGCCTTGGCCACCGCGTCGGCGCCAATGTTGCCGCCCGCGCCGGGCTTGTTCTCCACAATCACCGTGCCCAGCGTGTCCTTGACTCGCTCGGCCAGCGCACGCGCCGTCACGTCCAGAGGTCCGCCGGCGCCGTAGGGAACAATCAGGCGAATCGGCTTCCCCTGCGCCTGCGCGAGGGATGCGGTTGCTGTGGCCACCAGGGTCAGGGCAACAAGAATGGTTTTAATAGGCATGGTGGTGGGTCTCAAAAAATTCAAAGGGAGGACGCCGCCCGGGCCTTATCGGCCTCGGTGGTGAAGGAGTCGGCAAAAAACTCATCTTCCGGCAGACCGGCCCTGGCCGTGAAATCTGCTCGTGCCGAGTCCACCACCACGGGCGCACCGCAGGCATACACCTGGTGTGCGCTGAGGTCGGCAAAATCTTGCAGCACTGCCTGGTGCACAAACCCGGTGCGCCCGGTCCAGGTGTCCTCTGGCAGCGCGTCGGATACCGCCGGCACATAGCTCAGGTTGGGCATCTCGGCCACTTTGGCCTGTACCCAGGCATCCATGTACAGATCTGCCGGACGCCGACCGCCCCAGTACAGCGTGGTCGGGCGGGTGATGCCCTTGAACTGCATGTGTTCAATGAGCGCCTTGATGGGCGCAAACCCGGTGCCCGAAGCCAGCAAGATGATGGGCTTTGTGCTGTCTTCACGCAAATAAAAGCTGCCATAGGGCCCCTCAATGCGCAAAATTTCTTTCTCTTTCATGACGCCAAATACGTGGTCGGTGAATTTGCCGCCCGGCATGTGCCGAATGTGCAATTCCAGCGCACCGCCGCCCGCCGCCACGGTGTGGGGGGCATTGGCCATGGAGTAGCTACGCCGCACGCCGTCACGCAGCAAGAACTCCACATACTGGCCCGCATGAAAAGCAAAGGCCTCGTTGGCCGGCAATTGCAGCACCAGGCGCACCACATCTTCACTCATCTTCTCCAGCACGGTGACCCGGCTCGGCATTTTCTTGATGGGTAGCGCGCCTTCGGCTGTGACTTGGCGCGACTCCAGCACCACGTCGCTGTGCGGCACGCCGCAGCAGGTGAGTACATAGCCGTTGGCTTCTTCCTCGTTGCTCAGGGCTTTGCTTTGGTGCGGTCCGTGGATCACGGTGCCTTGCAGCTTCTTGCACTTGCAGGAGCCGCAGGCACCGTCTTTGCAGCCGTAAGGCATGGCAATGCCAGCGCGGATGCCCGCCATCAGGATGGCCTCGCCGGCGTGGGTCGTGAAGGCTCGGCCGCTGGGTTGCACCGTAATCTGGTACCCGGGGGTGGCGGTGTCGCTGGGCGTCATGTTGTCTGTATCCTTGCAGGGTTGTATCGTGTGAATAGTTTCTGATTTTGCCTTCAATCCAAAGCCCCCATCCCATTCTGTATGCCACCCGTCCCGGGGCCCTGCCCGCGCGTTTCAGGCGTGCCCGCGTTCTGATCGTTGGCTGCGGCGATGTAGGCCTGCGGGTGGCCCGACTGCTCCCGCACAGGCTGGCGCGGATGGCCCTGACCTCGTCGCCTGAGCGCACGGCTGAATTGCGCGCCCATGGCATCACGCCCTTGCTGGGCAATCTGGATGCCCCGGCCACCCTGCGCCGCCTTGCGGGACTGGCCACACATGTGTTGCATTTGGCCCCCCCACCCGGCGACGGCTGGGGCGACCCCCGCACCCGCGCCCTGACCCGGGCCTTGGGGCTGCGCAGCTCGCCCCAAGCGCTGGCCTATGGTTCGACAAGCGGCGTGTACGGTGACTGTCAAGGTGGTTTTGCTATTGAAACAAGAGCTACTAATGCAGATACTCCCCGGGCTAGAAGGCGAATTGATGCTGAATCATCCATTCGCTTCTTTGGCCGCCGGACCGGCGTACGAAGCAGTGTGCTGCGCATTCCCGGTATTTACGCCCCCGACCGGGTGGGCGGCACACCACAGACCCGCCTGCTCAAGGGCACTCCGGTGTTGGAGGCAGGCGATGACGTCTACACCAACCATATTCATGCCGATGACCTGGCCCGCGCCTGCATCGCAGCCCTGTGGCGCGGCCAGCCCCAACGGATCTACAACGTCAATGACGACACCTGCCTCAAAATGGGTGACTACTTCGATCTGGCCGCTGATCTGTATGGTTTGCCCCGCCCGCCCCGCGTGCCCCGAAGCACAGCCAGGGAGCATTTGTCCCTGATGGTGCTTAGTTTCATGAGTGAGTCCAGGCGCATGGATAACACGCGTTTGAAGCGGGAGTTGGGGCTCAAATTGCGTTACCCCACCGTGGCGACGGGCCTGCTGGCCAGCCCGGCTGGTCTCACCAGCTAAAATTTACCGCTTGTCTTCCCCGATCCGATCGCTATCGGAGCCTAATCCTGCGCTGGTATCCAGACTGATCTTCTGGATTCCGGCACTTGTAAACATCTGTCACCTATGACGCGATCTTTGACGCGTACCCATTTCCCCAGCTCACGGCTCATCCGCATTCTGTCCGACCTGGCCCTCCTGGATGCGGCCGAGCCGGGCGCTGCCTTTGCAGAAAAGCTCGGCCTCTGGGTGGATTATTCGGATGCAATAGCCTTGTCCACCGCGCTGAGCACAGGTTCGTCAGGTGGCCGTCCTGCGGCGCAGCCGCGTGCGACCGCCCTGTATGAAGAGTTGGCAAGCTTGAGGACCAGTCTGGAAAACTCGATTGCGCAGACTGAGTCGACCAAATCGGGCAAGGTACGAATAGAACGACCCACGCCAGACTTTGAGTTTCCGGTGAAGGTTGCGGCCGCCTATGAGCCCTATCGTCGATACTACGCCGCCCACCAGCGCGAAATGGACTCAGATATCCGGCAGCTAAGGGCAACTGTGCGAGAGACGCTGGCCAGGACTTCACCGGCACTCAAACAGCTGGCAGCGCTGGATGCCGCCCTGGACAAGGTTCTGGTTGAGCGGGAGAGCAAATTGCTCTCCAAGGTGCCGCTGTTACTTAAAAAGCGTTTTGAGCACTTTATCAAGGTGCATCAGCAAACGCTTCTTGACACCGATCAAGCCGACAAGCCTGATACCTGGATGAAAGAGGGCTCCTGGCTGGCACGTTTTTGCCATGAGCTTGAAGCCGTGTTGCTGGCGGAATTGGACGTTCGCCTGCAACCCACGCTGGGGCTGATTGAAGCACTCCAAAACGAGAAAACATGACACGCATGAACAGACACTTTTTCACAGGTACCTTTTTGTTGGGTGCGGCCGCACTCGTGTGGGTAGGTACCGGCTTCATGGGCTCCAACCTGCTGGCCCTGGCGGTGACGGCGGTGATTGCGGCTGTCTATATTTTTGGCGCCTGGGAGCTGCGGCATTTCCGGCGGGCGACCTTGAGCTTGTCTGAGGCCCTGGCCAAGATTCCCGAGCACATGCCGACCTTGGGTGACTGGCTCAACAGCGTGCATCCTTCCCTGCGCAATGCGGTGCGCTTGCGCATCGAGGGTGAGCGCGTTGGCCTGCCTGGTCCCGCACTCACCCCGTACCTGGTTGGCTTGCTGGTCATGTTGGGCATGCTGGGTACGTTTTTGGGCATGGTTGTGACCCTCAATGGTGCCGTTTTCGCCCTGGAGGGCACCACCGACCTGCAAGCCATGCGGTCGGCATTCTCAGCTCCCATCAAGGGCTTGGGACTGGCGTTTGGCACGTCTGTGGCCGGGGTGGCCTCGTCCGCGATGCTGGGCCT
>JAUXQA010000414.1 GCA_030683195.1 Rhodoferax sp.
TCCCGGTGGCATAGTCCACCTTGCTTGCAAACGACAGCGTGAGGGGCTGCGTGAGCGTGGGGGCACGGTTGGCTGGGTCGGCAAAGTCAACCACCAGGTTGTTTTTGGTGGCCCCAGTCACCGCAGCGGCATTGCCCCCCGTGAAGGCGGCATCGCCCAGCGTGACCGTCAGGTTACTGATGTCGTTGGCATTGGCATGCGCTGTGGCGCTGCCGGTAAAGCTCAGGGTGGCGGTGGTGTCGCTGGCCTTGACCAGCACGGCGGTCAGGCCGGCAGGGGTGTTGGTGACCGTGCCCAGCGCCGCACCCACGTTGCCAACGAAGGTGTCAAAGGCGAGCGTGAGGGTACTGGTGGCGGTGATACTGCCATCGTTGGCCACCGCCTCGGTGAAGGTGGTGGTGCTGTAGGTGATGGCTTTGGTGGGGGTCAGCGCCCGGGTGGTGTTGGCGAATTTCGCAAACTCCACGTTGGTCAGGGTGTCGGTGCCCTCGGTGCCACCCGAGATGGTGTAGCCGGTGGCCGTGACGGTGATTGTGTAGTCGGACTCCAAGCCCCTGTACACGGCGGTGTCGCTGCCGCTGCCACCATCAATGGCGTCATTGCCGCGGTTGCCGCGCAAGGTGTTGTTGAGGTCGTTGCCGGTGAGGGTGTCGGCACCGTCGCCGCCAATGGCGTTCTCGATGACGGTGCCTTCGGCCAGGGTCACGTCGCCGGTGGTCAGGGTGGACTTGGCGCCTGCGCGCAGGTCGAGTGTGACGGCGGTACTGAGCGCGGCGGCGTTCAGCGTGTCAGTGCCGGCGGCGTCGGTGAGGGTTTTAGTGCCCGTGAATTCGTTGGTGAACACCAGGTTGTCGTCGGTGGTGATGTTGGAGCCCCAGGCTCGCACGGTGGCGGACTTGTAGGTGGCGGTTGTGCTAGTGACTTTATCGTAGAGCTTGATGGTCCAAGTGCCTTGGCTGCTTTCGCCCAGGAAGGCGGTGGCACCAATGGTGAACACGCCGGGCCAAGCGGTCTCGGCCACAGTCATGTCGGGCGCACCGTCTTTCAGCGGGCGGGTTAGAGGGGCGTCAAACAGTGTGACGGTGGTGCCGTTGGGCGAGGTGAGTGTGGCCATGAGCTGGCTGGGGGCTACAGCATCCAGCTCCAGCAGCACCTCCACGCGGTCCATGCGAATGTTGTCGGCCATGGTGGCGGTGACGGTCAAGGCGCTGCCACCCTCAGGAATGGCGGCCGGTGCCGCGCTGGACACCGCATCTTTGCTGACCCAGTTGGTCACCGTGCCCGCAGCAACGGTCCACGACTCGGCCAGGTGCACGGCGGCAGCGGCGTCCACCAGGCCAAAACCGTAGTCGCGCGAGAAGTGCATGTCGGTCATGTTCCAGTTGCCGCCTTTGGTGGCAACCCAGGAGGGGCTGGCAAGGTCGTTCTTGCGGGCGGTCATGGCCAGAATGTCAGACACATCCCTGAAACCCAAGCGCGGGTTAGCTTGCAGCATGAGCGCCGAGATACCTGAGACCATGGGGCCGGAGTACGAGGTGCCTTGGTTCTGGTAGGCGTAATCGCCCGCTACGCCGGCTGTTTTGTTGTAGCCTTTGTCGCTCTGAATGTCGGCTGAGACGATGCCGTAGCCGCTGTTCACCGATTGATCGGGCGCGCCTACGCCGCCAGGCGCGGTCACCAGCAGGGAGGCGCCGGGGGTGGAGTAGTCGGTGACCACGCCCTGGTCGTTCACGGCACCCACCGAGATGATGTAGCGCGCGCTGTTGAAATGAACCATGGCGGCGTCGGCCTTGTTGCCGCGCTCGTTACCCCCTGAAACTTCAATGACCATGCCCAGGCCGTCTCGAGCCTCGGTGACGCAGCGCAGCAAGGCTGCGGCCACGGCCTGGTTGTCTGCGGTTCCGCCGGCACTGGGGTTGTCTGAAAACGCGGGGTCAGACCCCCAGGAGTTGCACGAGACCGAGGCGCCGCTGGCCAGGTTGGCCAAAAACGCACTGGCCGCGCCGCCGCTGTGGGTGCCGGGCACCAGCTTGGCGTCATACGCCACGCCCACGCCGCCAATGCCGTTGTTGGCCATGCCGATGATGGAGCCCACCACGGTGCCGTGCTCGTGGGTGGTGTTGGCGGTGGTCACAAACCCTTGCCCCGTGGTTTGGCGCTCGGAATCGAACACCTTGTTGGTCAGGATGTTGCCCACCAGGTCGGGGTGGGTGAGGTCCATGCCGTCGTCATTCACCGCCACGATGATGCCGGTGCCCGTGTAGTCCAGCCAGACGGGGCTGATGTTGATGTCAATACCGGCGGGGCCGCGCTGGCCGGTGTTTTTCAGGTACCACTGGGAGGCGAAGAGGGGGTTGCTGGTTTCGTTGGCCATGATGCGCGCGGTCCTAGGTTGGTTTTACCCGCCCGTGGACCGCCAGCAACTGATGCAGTCAGTGCGCCGAACCCGAGTGAGCCTATAAAAACTGCATGGTATTTATTCGACTGGCGCGAACATTGCAATTTCCTGCAATTTCTTAAGGTTCGGGGTGTGGCCTGCGCCGGCACAGCCACCAAGAGGCCGCGCAGGCCTACAAATAGCTATTTATTAAATAGCTAATCAGGCAATAGATACGCCGGCTAGAAGCCTATTTGGCCTAAAACAAGATCAAATTACTCAATGGCGATGCTCACCATCAACTGGTAGCCAAAACCCCGCACAGACTTGAGCATGTCGCCCTCGCCTGCCCCCAGGCTTTGGTCCATTTTTGTACGCAGGCGGCTGATGAGCACGGTGAGTTTTTCGCGGCTGGTGTCTATGGCGTAGTCCTGGCTGAGCTTGCGAATCAAAAAGTCCGTGTCCACCTGGCGCTCTGGCGCGGTGCAGAGGTAGTGCAGTAGCTGGGCTTCGGTGCGAGTGAGCTTGAGGCTGTGGCCCGCTTTGCCCGAAAGGGTGAGCTGCCCCAAGCGCAGCACCAGACCGGGGCCAGCTACCGGGGCCAGGCGGCGCCCCAGGTTCTGCACCACCGACTCCAGCTCATGCACGTTGGCCGGCTTGGTGAGGTAGACGTCGGCCCCCGTCTCGTAGCCCAGGCGCCGCTCGGTGGGTTGTGTGCGTGCGGTAAGCATGATGATGCCCATGTCGGGCCGACTGGCGCGCAGGCGCCGCGCAATGCTCAGGCCGTCTTCAAAGGGCAGGTTCAGGTCCAGAATGACCAAATGCGCGGGCTGGGTGCGCAAGGCGGCGTCCAGCGCCTCGCCAGAGTCCACACCACGCACGCCCCAGTTCGGGCGCGCCAGGAAGGACACCAATTCTTCGCGCAGCACGTCGTGGTCTTCCACCACGATGATGTTCAGCGAGGCAGGCATAAGCTCATCACCACGTCGTCGCCGTCATCCCGGTAACTGATGCGCCCGCTCAGCAGTTGCGCCACGCTGTGCACCCAGTACAGCCCCAGCCCGGTGCCAGTGGCATGGTGGGCGGTAGGGGCGCGGTAGTACTTCTCGAAAATTCGCGCCGGATCGGGCTTGCCGGCGCGGCCTGCTGTGTTGCGCACCTCAATCACAAAGCTCTCTTGCGGCTTCTCATGGCACAGGGCTTGGGCTTGCAGCGTGAGGTGCACCACGGAGTGCTCGGGCGAGTAAGACAGGGCGTTGCTGAGCAGGTTGCGCACCATCATGTAGAGCAAGGGGGCGTCAATCTGGGCGCTCAGCTCCGCGGGCAGGTGCAGCGCGATGCGGGGAGCTTGCGTGTCGGCCGAGACCCAGTCGGACAGCAGCCGGGCCACATCGTGGCGCTCTTTCTGAACGGTCAGCACGCCTTGCTCCAGGCGGTCGGTTTCAATGCAGCGTTCCAGCACGGTGTCAATGCCCTCCACCGATTTCTGGATGTTTTTAAGGCGCCGGGTCTGGTCTGCGGTCTCGGTGACGCGTCCGCTTACCAACGACTGGGTGGCGATGCGGATGGAGGCTAGTGGGTTCTTGATCTCGTGCATCAGCATGCTCATAAAGCTGTTGGTCTCGGCGCGGCGCGCGGTTTCCCACTTGAGCTTTTCGTTCACTTCCAGAATTTGCTGGCTGAGTTGCTGCTGGTCACGCAGCTTGAGTTGCGCCCGGCGCACCAGCACCAGATGCTGCATCACCGCGACAAAAATGCCGCTCAGCAGGCCAGGGTACACAGTCAACTCGCTGTTGGGTGTCAGGCCCACCAGTGGCGCCATGAAATAAAAAATATAGGCCGTCAACGCCAGGTAGGTGCCGCGCAACAAACGGCGCAAGAAGATGTCGTCAATGCGCAAGAACCAGACGGCCCCCATGCCCCATACGGTTTGCAACAGCAAAAAGTGGGCGTTGAGGCTCATGGCCAGCATGGTCTGGCCCGTGACCAGCAAGACCACCTGAATCGGGAACAAGGCCATCCCCAACCAGTACATCACCTGCGCCAGCCGAGGGGCTTGATAAGTTCGATAAAGAATCAGAAAAAACAGGCCGCCGGCAAAAAAATGCAGGCAACCCAGCACACTGACCGCCACGTCCGCCAGCACAGGCGAGTTGGGCAACAACAATTTGGCGCCAAAGCCCATGATGAACGGCATGTAGACCACCGTCACGGCCTGAAACATGGCGCTCAAGCCCCACAACACATCACGAGTGACCCACCAGCGCACCAGCGCCAGCCACAGCAACAACAAAACGATGCCTTCGTATACCCCCATGAAGCCATGCACGAAGACATCAAAACTCTGGCTCTGCGCCGGCGTCATCAGCTTGGTGCTGACCACCATGGCCCCGGTGGTGGTCACGCGCAGGTAGTGCACGCTGGTGCGGGTGGCATCCGGGACCAGGGTGAGCGAGAGGTTCACCTCCGAGCGAGGTCGCGCACTGAAGGCCACCTGATCCCCCGTCTGCTGCATGCGCCAGCCGGGTGCCTGCGCGCTGGGGCTGTAAAGGCGCACAGTGTCCAGGTTGGCCTGGCGCACGACCAGCACCAGCTCCGGGGCCGCGCTGGGCGCCACCTCCAGTTTGACCCAGGCCACGGCCGAGGTGTAACCCCTGGAAAAAGGGTTGGCCACGGGTTTGAAGATCTGGGTGGCCATGTCGTCCACGCCAAGTTGGCCATTGGTGTCCAGGAAGAGGCTGGTTTGAAGCAAGGCACTGTCTTGTGCCATGGCCGGCGCCATGACGGACAAGGCCATCAGCAAAGCCAGGGCCCCGCAGGCCCGTGTGCACAGGTACAAGATGAATTGGCGCAGTGAAATCGGAAACATGCAGGCGTCCTGGGCAAGTCAACGGAAAGGTTTGAGTGCGCAGTAAGTTATCACACTCGCGTTGATCGCCCGCTCACTCGGCCAGCACAGGCACACCGGCTACTTCTTGCAACTCACAAAAGCCCACATCACGTCTTTCAGCCAAGGCGCGTCGCGAGCGCCGGGGCGCCCGGAGCACCAATTGCTTTGACCCAGGCCCGAGACAAAAGGCCAGGCCCCGTGTGGCGCATCCAGCGGCTGTAACTTGGCGTCAAAGGCGTAAACACCGTGCGCACCCTTGTCTTCGCCGGTGGGGTCCGACAAATCAAAGCTGCCATAACCCTGGCCGTGAGACAACTCCCACTGCGAGATCACCCCTTTTAGGGCATGCCGCACCGTCACCAGCGCCAGCCGGGCGGCCGATCCGGGCGATAGCCGCGACTCGGAAAACGCCAACGTAAATCCCTTCGAGCCCGCATCGCGATAGACGGCCCGGGGCAGGGGGCAATCACGCCACTCAGACGCCGGGGCAGCCCAGGCGCTTGCAGACATCAGCGCTGCGCACCAAAGCAGCAATCGGGCGGGCCGCTTCATGACGATTCAGCGCAGCTGCCCCACCACAGCCAGTAGCGGCAACAGCACACTCGCCCCCAGTTTTTTGGAACGCTCGCCGTTCCAGCCCACACGGGCATCGGGCAAGTCGGCGTTGTCCTTGAAAGGCATCTCGATGGTGAAGGCCAGGCAGTCAAAGTTTTGGCCCACCCAGTTGGTGGCCAGGGCCTGATTGGCGGTGCCTGCGGGCGTGGTGCCGTAGCCGTGCTTTGTCTGAAAATCAGGGCAAGTGGCCTGCCATGCCGCCTTGAAGGTGTTTTCAAGCGCTTGCAGGCGAGGCGAGTAGCCGGGGTTGCCCTCAGTGCCGGCTACAAAGTTGTAGGGCAAGCCCTCGTCGCCATGGGCATCCAGAAACAGGTCCACACCTGCGCTTTGCATGATTTGGCGCACCCAAAACACCTCCGGCGATTTTTCCAGGCTGGGCGCGGCCCACTCTCGGTTGAGGTTGGCTCCCATCGCGTTGGTGCGCAGGTTGCCGCGCACGGCGCCGGCGGGGTTCATGTTGGGCACCACATAAAACACGCATTGGGCGAGCAGCGCGCGGGCCACAGGGTCGGCGCGTTCTGTCAGGCGTGCCAAAAAGCCCTCGGCAAACCACTCGGCCATGGCCTCACCAGGGTGCTGGCGGGCAATCAGCCACACCTTCTTTTTGAGTGCCTCGGGGGTGGGGCTGTGGGCGTCGGTGAGGCGCAGCAGCGTCATGTCGCGCCCGTCCAGCGTACTGCCCAGGCGCTGCACCGCCACGCCCGCCATGGCACCGGTGGTGGCAATCAGGTCCAGATGGCGCTCGTAGGAATAGGGCTCGAAATAAGCCAGATACAAGGCGTCGGACTCTGGCGTCACATCCACCACCATCTGCTGGCCATCAAACCGGGCGTCCACGCGAAACCAGTGCTGGCGGTCGGCGCTGGCCATCACCCGATAGCCGTCCCAGCCCTTGGGGAAGGCACAGGCGCCCGCGTTCAAAAAGCGCAGGGTCACCGGCACGCCTTTGGCCCCGTGCAGGCAAAAGTGAAACCACTGCGCAAACTCACTGGCGTTGTCGGGGCGAACCTTAAGCTGGATGTCGCGCGGGTCTTGCAGACTCACGACCTCAATCGCGCCGGAATCAAAATGGGAAGAAATGTGAAGTGTTGTCATGCGGGGTCCAGGTAGGGCGCGATTGTAAAAGTCACCTGAACACGGGAGACATCCCCAATGACCCGGCCCCTCCAGGCGGTGGGATACTCGGCCCACTTGATCTTGATGTAGCCCATTTTGGCTTGTTGATAGGAGACTTGGTATGTTGAGAAGACTGTTTATGGGCACTAGCGCAGCGCTGGTGCTGGCGCTGTCGGGCTGCGCTTACGGGCCAAAGGCGCGCGAGGATGTGCCACCGATTGTGTTTGTGCATGGCAACGGGGACACGGCGGCCTTGTGGCAGACGACCTTGTGGCGATTTGAATCCAATGGCTGGCCGCGCGACCGCCTGTTTGCCGTGCAACAGCCCTACCCGTTGGCGCGTGATGACGACAGCAAAGAGCAGCCGGGGCGTAACTCCAGCGCCGAGCACATGGCTTTTTTGAAAGCCGAAGTTGACAAAGTGCTGGCCCAAACCGGTGCCAAGCAGGTGGTGCTGGTGGGCAACTCGCGCGGGGGCTACGCCATTCGCAATTACATCCAGAACGGCGGAGGCGCCCAAACCGTGAGCCACGCGGTGCTGGGTGGCACACCCAACCATGGCGTGTGGTCGATTCCGGGATTCAGGGAAGGCAGCGAGTTCTCGGGCACCGGCGCCCTGCTCAAGCGCTTGAACGCACCGCGCAATGCGGCGGGTGACGAGGTCGATGGCCCGGTCAAATGGCTCACGATCCGCTCCGACAACAACGACAAGTTCTCGCAACCTGAGGGCGATTGGATCGGTGCCAAGGGCAAACCCACCGGCGTGGGCTTTGATAACCCGGCGCTCAAGGGCGCCGAGAACATCGTGTTGACCCGGGCCGACCACCGCGAAACCTCCTACTCCCCGGCCGCGTTTGACGCCACCTACCGCTTCATCACCGGCACGGCGCCCACCTCCCCCCGGATTTGGCCCGAACTGAACCTGGTGCTGGACGGCGTCGTCACCGGCATGGGATTGAGGCCCGGCGACAACACCACCGGCAGTTACACCAATAACCTGCCCGTGCCCAAAGCGCAGGTGGAGGTGTATGCCGTGGACAGCCAAAGTGGTTTGCGCCAGGGCGGCTCGGTGCATGCCAAAGCCGTGGGCGCAGATGGGCGCTGGGGCCCGTTCAAGGGAACGTCGGGCGTGCCTTATGAATTTGTCATCAAGGCCCCCGGCTACGCCACCACCCACATCTACCGCAGCCCGTTCCCGCGGGGCAGCAACCTCGTGCACCTGAAGCCTGAGCGCATTCTGGACGCCGACTTGCCCGCGTTCTCGATTGTTCACATGGTGCGCCCACGCGGGTACCTCGACCCCACTACGCATCACCTGGCGTTTGACGGCCAGTCACCCCCGCCCGGCATTCCGGTGGCACGGGTGGGCGGTCTGGCTTCGAGCAAGATCACCTTGCCCAAGCTGGAGAACCGGGCTATCAAGGCCGAGTTTCATGGTGCGGACGTGGAGCGCATCGTCGGGCGCACCTGGCCGGCCAAGGAGAACCATGTGGTGGTGCTGGAAGTCACCCAGTAAGCCGAAAACGAAGGGTTTTGAAGTAATTCAAGCCTTTCAGGCCTCCAGCCGGCGTATTGATTGCCTGAGGCGCTATCAATATAAAACAAACCACCTCAACACAAGGGGCTCCGGGATAATCGGGGCATGAGTATCAATGAATCCCCCGCAGCCCCGGCTGCCACTACCGCCCCTTCTTCCACCCCATCACCCACCACCACGGCGCCAGGCCAGCGCTTTGAGTCGCTGCCCCTGAACCCGGCCACCCTGGCCAACCTGGCGCAGCTCGGCTACCTGGAGATGACACCCATCCAGGCCAAGAGCCTGCCCATCGCCCTCTCCGGCAAAGACATGATCGCCCAGGCCCAAACCGGCAGCGGCAAGACCGCAGCCTTCGCCCTGGCCTTGCTGGACCGCCTGAACCCGCGCCGTTTTGCAGTGCAAGCGCTGGTGCTGTGCCCTACCCGCGAGCTGGCGGACCAGGTGACGGTGGAGATTCGCCGCTTGGCGCGCGCTACCGACAACGTCAAGGTCGTCACCCTGTGTGGCGGCGTGGCCTTGCGCGGCCAGCGCGCCTCACTGGAGCAAGGCGCGCACATTGTGGTGGGCACGCCCGGGCGCATCATGGACCATCTGGAGCGCGAGTACCTCAATCTGGAGGCCCTCAACACCCTGGTGCTTGATGAGGCCGACCGCATGCTGGACATGGGCTTTTTTGACGACATTGCCACCGTCACCAAACAATGCCCAAAAGAACGCCAGACCCTGCTGTTTTCGGCCACGTACCCCGAGGGGATTGAGAAACTGGCCAAACAGTTCATGCGCGAGCCGGTGCAAATCAAGGTCGAGGCCACCGTGGCCCAGGGCCTGATTGAAGAACGCTTTTATGAGGTGACCCGCCACACCCGGCTGGCCACCGTGGCGCAGTTGCTCAACCACTTTCGCCCCATCAGCACGCTGGCGTTTTGCAACACCAAGCAGCAATGCAAAGACCTGGTGACTTACCTGCAAGAACAAGGTTTCAACGCCTTGGCGCTGTACGGTGAGCTGGAGCAGCGTGAGCGTGACCAGGTGCTGGCGCAGTTTGCCAACCGCAGTTGCTCGGTGCTGGTGGCCACCGACGTGGCCTCACGGGGGCTGGACATCACGCAACTGGAGGCGGTGATCAATGTGGACATCACCCCGGACGCCGAAGTACACGTGCACCGCATTGGCCGCACCGGCCGGGCGGGAGAGTCGGGTCTGGCATTGAGCCTGGCCTCCATGAACGAGATGGGTTTTGTCGGCAAGATCGAGCAGTACCAAAAGCGCGAATCCGTCTGGCACAAGGTCGATGAGTTGCTGCCCACCGGCAGCGGCCCGCTGCTGCCACCGATGGTGACGCTACAAATTCTGGGCGGCCGCAAGGAAAAGATTCGCCCCGGCGACGTGCTGGGAGCACTCACGGCGGACGCGGGCTACTCCCGTGAGCAAATAGGCAAGATCAACGTGACCGAGTTCACCACCTTTGTGGCGGTGAAGCGCGACATCGCGCAAGAGGCCATGCACAAGCTCAATGCCGGCAAGGTCAAGGGCAAGAGCGTGCGGGTGCGGTTGCTCTGAACCGGTCCGGGGGTAACCCGTGTCAGGCAAACACCTACAGACGTTGCAGCCATCTCCTGACTTCAGTTCCTGGGGTGGCGCGATAAAGTTCTCCCAGGCGCCAAAGAATCATTTGGCGCCTCTTTCACCGGAGAATTCAGATGTCACATACCGCTATTGCCCTCAATCCCTTCAGCTTGATGATGGAACCAGAACGGGTACTGCAGACCATGGAACGGTCACAGCAGTTGCGCGGGTTGCGTCGCCACAAGCTGCGCCCTCTGGACAAGCCGCTGATCCCTTACACCGATGAGGCCTTGGCCAGCCGGGCCGCGTTTGACGCTGAGTTGGATGCGCAGGACCGCCGGCAGCACGCTGCGGCCTACCGCCTCAACTGAGCCGGGCCCTTTCACCCGCTCAGCCGGGTTTAGGGGGTTTTCTTGCGGCAGATTTTCCCCCAAAATGGGCGCACCATGCCCCAACCTCTCTCACCGCCCAGTGCAGCCGCTCCCTACAGGGACCGCAAACGCTACGCGTGGCTGCTGTCCTTGCTGGTGCCCTGCACCGTGGGCTTTGGCCCGGCCTTGATGATGGCCAGCGGCGACCCGCGCAGCCTGTGGATTCCGGTGGCCTTCTTCTATCTGGTTGCCCCGTTGTTGGACTGGCTGCTGGGTGAAGACCTGAGCAACCCTCCCGAGAGTGCGGTCCCCAAACTGGATGCCGACCCCTACTACCGCTGGATCACCTACCTGCTGGTCCCCATCCTGTGGAGTGCATTCATCTTCAGCGCCTGGTTTGTGGCGCATTACAGCCTGCCTTGGCATGGCGTGTTGGCCATGGTACTGATCACCGGCTCGGTGGGCGGTTTTTGCATCAACCTGAGCCATGAACTCGGCCACAAAAACACGACTCTGGAGCGGTGGCTGGCCAAGATCATCCTGGCACCGACGGGCTACGGCCACTTCTTCATCGAACACAACCGGGGCCACCACCGCGACGTGGCCACGCCGCTGGACCCCGCATCCTCGCGCATGGGCGAATCCATCTACCGTTTTGTCTTGCGGGAAATGCCGGGCGCATTGAAGCGGGCCTGGACGCTGGAGACGACCCGGTTGAGGCGCAACGGCCAAGCGGTGTGGTCCTTGCAGAACGAAATTTTGCAGCCGGCCCTGATTACGGTGCTGCTGTGGAGCGCGCTTGTCGTTTGGCTGGGCCCGCAGATTTTGGTGTTTTTGGTGGTGGCGTCGTTCTGGTCGAATTTTCAGCTGACCTCGGCCAACTACATCGAACACTACGGCTTGCTGCGCCAGGAGCGCGCTCCCGGTAAATACGAGGTGTGCCAGCCCCACCACTCCTGGAACAGCAACCACATCTTCTCCAACTGGGCGCTGTTTCACCTGCAGCGCCACTCGGACCACCACGCGCACCCTTTGCGCCGCTACCAGTCACTGCGTCACTTTGACAATCTGCCGCGCCTGCCCAGCGGTTACTTTGGCATGTTCACCGTGGCCTACATTCCACCGCTGTGGCGCTGGGTGATGGACGAGCGTCTGCTGGGTGTGGTGGGGCGCGACGCAGCCCGCATCAACCTCGACCCGCGCCAGCGCGAGGCGCTGATCCGCCGGTATCAACTGAGGGATGCTGCCGCGCCAAACGCTGCCAGGATAGTTTGAACCCGGGCTGAACCGACTGGGGTAACCAAGGCTGCGCTTTGGGTTTTGGCTTTGGTTGTGGTCCGCCTATTTGACGAGCGCCGCAGCCGCGCGCAACTTGTCTTTTTTGCTGGGCCG
>JAUXQA010000415.1 GCA_030683195.1 Rhodoferax sp.
AATGGCCCCCAAAAAGGGACCTTAGGCGGGTTGGCCGCCCTGGAGATACTTGACAGTTTTGGGCAACGCTCGCTCCTGACCTTCATCCGGATGGAAGTGAACCCGGCACTGGCCAGCGCGAGCTTTCAGTTTAAAACCCCGGCTGGGGCCGAGGTCATCCGGCCCTTATGTTGTGAATTCAGAGCAGGCCAAATTCAACCCTCATGAGCCCTTGGCCGAGCGACTCCGGCCCAAAAAACTGGGTGAGGTCATTGGCCAACAGCAGCTGCTGGGTGAGGGCATGGCGCTGCGGATCGCGTTTGAGTCCGGTCAGCCGCACAGTTGTATTTTGTGGGGCCCACCCGGCACGGGGAAAACCACGATTGCGCGGCTGATGGCGACGGCGTTTGACGCCCAATTTATCACCATCAGTGCGGTGCTGGGCGGCATCAAGGACATCCGCGAAGCGGTAGAGCGGGCCCAATTAGCCCGCGGACAAGGCCGGCGCACGATTGTTTTTGTAGACGAGGTTCACCGCTTTAACAAAAGCCAGCAAGACGCCTTTTTGCCGCATGTGGAAAGCGGGTTGTTTACCTTCATTGGTGCCACCACGGAAAACCCCTCTTTTGAGGTGAATTCAGCCTTGCTGTCGAGGGCGGCCGTGTATGTGCTGCAGCCCCTTGCGGCAGAGGATTTGAAGCAAATTGTGCTTCTAGCCGTCAGTTCTATTGGCTTGGCAGCTATTGAAGATATAGCTGCCGATCGGCTGGTGGCTTACGCCGATGGCGATGCCCGGCGATTGCTCAACACGCTGGAGACCCTGGCCGTAGCCGCACGGCAGGAGGACATTGCTGAACTCACCGATACCTGGCTGCTCAAGGTACTGGGCGAGCGCATGCGCCGCTATGACAAGGGCGGCGAGCAGTTTTACGACACCATTTCGGCCCTGCACAAGTCGGTTCGGGGGAGCAACCCTGACGCGGCGCTGTACTGGTTTGTGCGCATGCTGGATGGTGGTGCCGACCCCCGATATCTGGCGCGCCGGCTGATCCGCATGGCCACTGAAGACATCGGACTGGCCGATCCGCGCGCGCTGCGTCTCGCGCTGGACGCGGCCGACGTCTATGAACGCCTGGGGTCGCCCGAGGGCGAACTGGCCCTGGCCGAATGCGTGGTCTATCTGGCGATGGCTGCCAAATCGAATGCGGTCTACAAAGCGTTCAAGGAAGTCCGGACGTTTGTTAAAAACGACGGCACCCGACCCGTGCCCATGCATCTGCGCAATGCACCGACCCAGCTGATGAAAGACCTGGACTACGGCAAAGCTTATCGTTACGCCCACGACGAGCCTGATGGGTTTGCGGCGGGCGAAGGGTACTTGCCCGAGGGCATGGCCAGCCCCGGCTTTTACCGTCCAGTAGAACGCGGGTTGGAGATCAAAATCGCTGAAAAGCTGCGACGATTGAGGGAACTTGATCGCCAGAGCGGGTAGCGCTTACATCAGAACGGGGTGCCGCGTGGCGACGCTCCATCCAAGGGCTTGTCCTAGGTCAAACACGGATATCGCTCTCCTATACTGGCGCATTGCATTTTTGGAGTGTTTGGATCCAGGGGATGATCACTTCCAAGAAATAATCTTTTAAAGGAAATTAAGTGGAAATGAAGCTTGCTCAAGTGTTGAAGGCTGGCGCATGTGCGCTCGGATTGGCCCTTTCTCTGAGTTCCGGAGGGATCGGCGCCCAACCTGTCGCTACGCCGACGGCAATCAGCACAGCACCTGGCACCCCCGCTGCTGCAACCGTTGCACCTGGCATGGCGCCATCGGCAGCCCTGGCCAAAGCCCCCGAAACCGCAGCCAACCCCTATGGCTTGGAATCCTTGTGGAAAACCTCTGACTCGGTGGCCAAGGTCGTCTTGCTGCTGTTGCTCATCATGAGCGTGGGCAGCTGGTACATCATGGTCGTCAAGCTCCTGGAACAAGCCAAGATGGGCCGCCAGGCCAAAGCCGCCGCCAGCGACTTCTGGACCGCAGGCACCGTCCAGCAGGGTGCTGCCGCCCTGGAGGCCACCAGCGCCTACCGCTTCATTGCTGATGCTGCCACCAACGCCCTCAAAAAGCACGAAGGCCTCATGGGCCACATCCCGCTCAACGACTGGATCTCCATGGGAATCCAGCGCGCCGTGGACCGCGTGCAAAGCAACACCCAGGGCGGCCTGGCCTTTCTCGCTACCGTGGGCTCCATCTCCCCCTTTGTGGGCCTCTTTGGCACCGTCTGGGGCATCTACCACGCCCTGACCGCCATCGGCATCTCCGGCCAGGCCTCCATTGACAAAGTCGCCGGCCCCGTTGGTGAAGCCCTGATCATGACCGCCATCGGCCTAGCCGTGGCCGTACCCGCTGTGCTCGCCTACAACTGGCTGGTGCGCCGCAACAAGGCCGTCATGGATGACGTGCGCGCCTTCAGCAGCGACCTGCACGCCGTCGTGTTGGGCACCGTCAACAAGGCCTGAGACCCGCCATGTCCATGAACGTTGGCTCCAGCGACGACGGCGATGACGCCGTCATGTCTGCCATCAACACCACCCCGCTGGTGGACGTCATGCTCGTGCTGCTGATCATCTTTTTGATCACCATCCCCGTTGTGACCACCTCCATCCCCGTCACGCTCCCCAAAGAGCGCGTCGAGGTGCGTGAAACCAAGCCCGAGAACATCATCATCTCGGTGGACCCGGGGGGCAACATCTACTGGTATGAAGCCCGTATCAGCGGCGTGGACGCCCTGGTGGAGAAACTCAAGAAAGTCTCCACCCTGGACCCCCAGCCCGCCGTGCAAGTACGAGGCGACTTGAGCGCCACTTACGAAGGTGTGGGCAAGATTCTGCTGGCCTGCCAGCGCGCCGGCATTGTCAAGGTCGCCTTCATCACCGAGCCGCCAGCGCTGGGCGGATGAGATGCCAAAGCAATAAAGCAACCAAGTAAAAGGATTCGTCCCATGGGAATGAACGTAGGGAACTCCAACAGCTCGGGTGAGCCCGAGATGATGATGGAGATCAACACCACCCCCCTGATCGACGTGATGCTGGTTTTGCTGGTGATGCTCATCATCACCATCCCCATCCAGTTGCATTCGGTCGAGCTGGAGATGCCGGTGGGCACCCCACCGGTCAACCTGATCAAGCCCGAGAAGATCCAGATTGATATCGACGATAAAAGCACCGTTTACTGGCAAGGCTTGCCGGTGACTGCGCAGGAGCTGGACGCCAACATGCAGGCCTTGAGCGGGCAAAATCCGCAGCCCGAGGTGCAC
>JAUXQA010000425.1 GCA_030683195.1 Rhodoferax sp.
CACCCGCGCCTCTGACCAGGCCGATGCGTCAACCCTGAAGTTCGACAACTCGGCGCTGATCTCAGAGATGCTCGCCTTGCGATTGGAAGAAGCGAAGCTGCTCGGTTACCGCAGTTTTGGCGAACTCTCGGTGGTTCCCAAAATGGCGGAGTCGCCAGAGCAAGTCATCACCTTTTTGCGCGACCTCGCCGCCAAGGCCCGTCCCTTTGCCGAACAAGACCTGGCTGACCTGCGCGAGTTCGCCGCTAAAAACCTGGGCCAGACAGACCCACAATCCTGGGACTGGCCGTACATTAGCGAAAAGCTCAAAGAGGCGCGCTATGCCTTCAGCGAGCAGGAAGTTAAACAGTACTTCACGGCACCCAAAGTCTTGGCGGGCCTGTTCAAGATCGTTGAAACTCTGTTTGACGTGCAAATCTGCGAGGACCACGCGCCCGTCTGGAACCCCGGTGTCAAGTTCTACCGCCTAGAACGTGCGGGCCAACTGGTCGGGCAGTTTTACCTTGACCCTTCCGCCCGCAGCGGCAAACGGGGTGGTGCCTGGATGGACGATGTGCGCGCGCGGTGGCTCCGCCCCGACACTAACCAATTGCAGACCCCGGTGGCTCACTTGGTGTGCAATTTTGCCGATGGCATAGGTACAAAACCCGCCCTGCTCACCCATGACGATGTGACTACGCTGTTCCATGAATTCGGTCATGGCCTTCACCACTTGCTGACCCAGGTCAACGAGCGCGATGTCTCCGGGATCAGTGGCGTCGAATGGGACGCCGTGGAATTGCCCAGCCAGTTCATGGAGAACTTCTGTTGGGAATGGGACGTCTTGAGGCACATGACAGCACACGTCGACACTGGCGAGCCTTTGCCGCGAGACCTGTTCGACCGCATGCTGGCCGCCCGTAATTTCCAGAGCGGGATGCAGACCCTGCGACAAATCGAATTCTCGATTTTTGACATGCTGCTGCACACCCGCCACGATCCGGCGATGGACTTGATGCCTTTGCTGAACGAGGTCCGAGAAGAAATTGCGGTGCTGCAACCCCCAGCCTGGAGCCGCACAGCGCATACATTCAGCCATATTTTTGCTGGCGGCTACGCGGCGGGTTACTACAGCTACAAGTGGGCCGAGGTGCTCAGTGCCGACGCTTACGCGGCCTTCGAGGAAACAGCTGGTAACGATGGTTTGCCCAACGCGGAGACTGGCAGAAAATACCGTCAGGCTATCCTCGAAGCGGGTGGGAGCCGGCCCGCCATTGAATCTTTCAAGGCCTTCAGGGGTCGCGCGCCCAATCTGGACGCCTTGTTGCGTCACCAGGGTATGGCAAACACAAAGTAGAGGCAATGTTTTGAATAAGACGGTTCATCATCGGGCTCGCGCTGCGCGAGCCACGCTCCGCTTGGCTTGTGTCGGGTTGTTATGGATAGCTGGCCTTGCAGACGCTCAAACTATCTACCGCGTTGTCGGGCCGGATGGAAAAGTCACGTTCTCGGACAAGCCGCCCACATCCGCGAGCAATGTGACAGCCACGGGTGCAGGTGGCAAGCCCCTGGACATTGGCGGACCTGTGTTGCCTTCGGAACTGCGTCAGTTGGTCAG
>JAUXQA010000427.1 GCA_030683195.1 Rhodoferax sp.
TTGTCATCGTTGAGCAGGGGATTGAGCGGCTGCACAATGCCCGCCGCCTCGCCGCCCCACAAGGCCAGGTGGTAGTCCAGACAACCGGGCAGCAGCACGGCAATGGCGTCAGTGGGCTGGACGCCCAGGCGGTGCAGCAGGTTGGCTGTCTGGTGGACGCCAGCAAGCAACTCGGCATAGGTCCACTCCACGGGTGCGTCGTCCGGGTTGGCGCTGGTCAGAAAGCTCAGCGCAACTTTGTCTGCAAAGGCATGGGCCGAGTTGCGCAGCAACTCATAGGTGCTGTGTACCGGCATTGCCTCGTGCAGTGGCGTGCGCTCCAGTTGGCGCACATCGGCCAAAGTGCGGATGGGACGAGAGGGTGAAAAGGGGGGGTGAACGGGCAGCATCGGGCGGGTGAGTCTTTGAACAGGGAGCCTGCATTCTTCCCGGTTTGCGGGAATGCGCTGTCACCTTGGCGCCTGCCGGGGTGGCCGTTTACAAGGCGTCAATAGACCTTGATGCTGATTAATTTAATAGCATCAAGGTCAATTGATACCCCGGCTAGAGCCCAAAAACACTATAAAAGACGTTAAAGAGCCTCTGGGCGTGCTGATCCCGGTGCGCCGGGGGCCGTCATGGCGGCCTGCGCCTTCTCGCGCGCAAAGTTGGCTTCCATCTGCCCCTTGGCCGAGCCGTACTGTTTGGGCCAGGGCATGGGCGTGTAGCCGATCTTGGCCGCCTCGGTCAGCGTCCAGGCCGGGTTGGCCAGGTGCGGACGCGCCACCGCACACAAGTCGGCGCGGCCAGCAGCGATGATGCTGTTCACGTGGTCGGCCTCGCTGATGGCGCCCACCGCCATGGTCGCTATACCGGCCTCCTGGCGAATGCGGTCGGCAAACGGCGTCTGAAACATGCGCCCGAACACCGGCTTTTCCTTTTTGCTCACCTGCCCGGAGGAGCAGTCAATGACGTCAGCGCCGGCTGCCTTGAAGGCCCGCGCGATCTCCACCGCATCGTCTGCGGTGATGCCGCCCTCGACCCAGTCGGTGGCCGAGATGCGCACCGACATCGGGCGCTCTGTGGGCCAGGCCGCGCGCACGGCGGCAAACACCTCCAGCGGGTAGCGCAGCCGGTTGACCAGGCTGCCGCCAAACTCGTCATCGCGCTGGTTGGTCAGGGGTGAGATAAAGGAAGAGAGCAAATAGCCATGCGCACAGTGCAGCTCCAGCCAATCCACCTCGATCTCGGCGGCGGCCACGGTGCTGGCCACAAACTGGGCCGTGACCTCATCCATGTCCGCCCGGGTCATGGCGCGCGCGGTCTGGCTCACCCCCACCAGGTATTGCTGGGGTGACGCTGAAATCAGGGGCCAGTTGCCGCTCTCCAGCGGTTGGTCAATGCCTTGCCAAGCCAACCGGGTCGAGCCTTTGGCCCCGGCGTGACCGATCTGCATGGCGAATTTGGCTTCGCTATTTCCATGCACCCAGTCCACAATGCGCTTCCAGGCTTGGGCCTGCTCCGGCGTGTACAGCCCCGGGCAGCCCGGGGTGATGCGGGCGTCCGCACTCACGCAGGTCATCTCCGCAAACACCATGGCAGCACCGCCCATGGCGCGCGCGCCCAGGTGCACCAAATGGTAGTCACCCGCTATGCCGTCTGTGGCCGAGTACTGGGCCATGGGGGACACCACCACCCGGTTCTTCAGGGTAAGGCCGCGCACCGTGTACGGTGTGAACATGGGTGGGGGGGCGCGTTGGCCCTCAGGCACGGTGACCCCGGCGCGTTGGGCAAACCAGCGCTCGTATCCGCCCAGCCAGGCGGCATCGCGCAGGCGCAGGTTCTCGTGGCTGATGCGCTGGCTGCGTGTGAGCATGGAGTACATGAACTGCGGCGCGTCCAACTGGTCGCAGTAGCGCTCACCACACACCTCAAACCACACCATGGCGTTCCAGGCGGCGTTTTGCAGGCGCAGCACATCCACATTGCGCAGCGCCTGGTAACTCTCCAGCACAGCCGGAATGTGCTCGGGGGTGTCGCCCTGCTCGCCAAACTGGCGTGCCAGTTCAATCGAATCCTCAATCGCCAGCTTGGTGCCCGAGCCAATGGCAAAGTGGGCGGTATGCACCGCGTCGCCCATCAGCACCACATGGCTGCGCCCGTTGAAATGCGACCACTGCTGGCACTTGACCTGCTGGAAGTTGAGCCAGGCCGAGCCGCGCAGGTGGCGCGCATTGGTCATGAGCGGCGCGCCCTGCAGGTTGCTGGCAAACACTTTCTCGCAAAACGCAATGGACTGGGCCTGGTCGGCCTGATCCAGCCCGTGGGCCAGCCACACGTCCTCGGGGCATTCCACAATGAAGGTGGTGGTGTTTTCGTCAAACTTGTAAATGTGGGCCTGGAACCAGCCGTGCTCGGTTTTCTCAAACAAAAACGTGAAGGCGTCGTACAGTTTGTGCGTGCCCAGCCAGATATAGCGGTTGGGCCGGGGCACGATCTCGGGCTTGAAGATGTCTTTGTACTGCGTGCGAATGCCCGAGTTGATGCCGTCACTGGCAATGATCAGATCGGCTTGCGGGTAATCCAGGTCGGAGTTGGCGTGGGTCTCAAACACCAGCGCCACACCGAGCTGCTCGCAGCGGTGCTGCAGGATGTTGAGCAGCTTCTTGCGCCCGATGCCTACAAAACCGTGTCCGCCGGAGCGGATCACCTCGCCCTTGAAGCCCAGCTCAATGTCATCCCAGTGGTTGAAGGCCAGCTCAATCTCGGCCGCTGTCACCGGGTCTTGCTGGCGCATGTTGTCCATGGTGGCATCCGAGAACACCACGCCCCAGCCAAAGGTGTCGTAGGGCTTGTTTTGTTCCACCACCGTGATGGCATGGGCGGGGTTTTGCAGCTTCATCAGCAGGCTGAAGTACAGGCCGGCGGGACCGCCGCCAATGCAGACAATGTTCATGGGTTCTCCAAGGGGGTGATGTCACCAGGCCCAGCCCGGTGGATCATCGTTTAAATCAAACTTAAATTGTTTATGCTTAAATAAATTTACATCAGTCACCGATTCCCTGTCAATGGAATATTGCCCGGTTGACAAAATATAGTTTAGTCCTAAACTATTCGTAAATAAAATAAGGATTTGCAATGGACAAAGAAGCCCGCTTGAATGGCACCACGCCGGCGCAACACCCCGAAGCCCTGCGCTTGTGGTTGCGCATGCTCACCTGCACCCAGTTGATAGAAACCCAGGTTCGCACCCAGTTGCGTGACCAGTTTGACACCACCTTGCCACGCTTTGACCTGATGGCGCAGCTTGAGCGCTCGCCCGATGGCCTGAAGATGAACGAGCTGTCGCGCCGCATGATGGTCACCGGCGGTAATGTCACCGGTATCACCGACCAACTGGTGGCCGAGGGCCTGGTGGAGCGCACCCCTGTGCCGGGCGACCGGCGGGCTTTTCGCATCAAGCTCACGCCCAAGGGACGCGAGCAGTTCATCGAGATGGCTCACCAGCATGAGGCCTGGATTGTCGAGGCCTTTGGTGGCCTCACCGAGAAAGAAATCGCCACCTTGCACCGCCTGCTGGGCAAGGTCAAGGCCCACACCCAAACCCCTCTGGAGACTGCATGAAACACTTTATTGGCGTATCCAACCCGATGCGCGGCCAGTTTGTCGCCACCGCAGGCCACGTGGCCCGGCATTTTGTCTGGGGCTTCTCGGACGGCGTGGGCACCATCACGTTGAACCGCCCCGATCGCAAGAATCCGCTTACCTTTGAGTCGTACGCCGAGCTGCGCAACCTGTTTGAGGGGCTTAAATATTCCACTGATGTGAAAGTGGTGGTGGTCACCGGCGCGGGGGGCAACTTTTGCTCCGGCGGGGATGTGCACGAGATCATCGGGCCGCTCACCACCATGAGCATGCCCGAGATGCTGGAGTTCACCCGCATGACGGGTGACCTCGTCAAGACCATGCGCAATTGCCCGCAACCGGTCATTGGCGCGATTGACGGCATTTGCGCTGGCGCCGGCGCCATGATGGCACTGGCCTGCGACATGCGCCTGGGCACTGCCGCCACCAAGACCGCATTTTTGTTCACCCGCGTCGGCCTGGCTGGCGCCGACATGGGTGCGTGTGCCTTGCTGCCGCGCGTCATCGGGCAGGGCCGGGCCTCCGAGTTGTTGTTTACCGGGCGGGCCATGACGGGCGCCGAGGGCCTGGCCTGGGGCTTTTTCAACAGCCTGCACGAGCGCGCCGACTTGCTGCCCCGGGCGCAGGCACTGGCCGCCGAGCTGGCCGTGGGCCCCACCTTTGCGCAAGGCATGACCAAGACCATGCTGCAGCAGGAATGGGCCATGACGATTGAGCAGGCGATTGAGGCCGAGGCGCAGGCCCAGGCCATCTGCATGCAAACCGGCGATTTCAAGCGCGCCTATGACGCCTTTGCCGCCAAGCAAAAACCTGTGTTTGAGGGAAATTGAGATGACGCCCCTTGCCCCCACCCAGCACCTCAGCCTGCCGTTCTTCACCTCCGAGCACCAGCACCTCGCCCACGGGCTGGCGGCGTGGGCGCCCCAGCAGCAGGTGGACGAGCGCGATGACCGCAGCGCCTGCAAAACCTGGGTCAAGTTGCTGGGGGAGGCTGGTTGGCTGCGCTACTGCGTGCCGGCCCAGTTTGGTGGCGCCCTGGCGCAGATGGACTCGCGCGCGCTGGTGATCCTGCGCGAGACGCTGGCGTTTCATTCGCCGCTGGCCGACTTTGCCTTTGCCATGCAGGGCCTGGGCAGCGGGGCCATCACACTGGCCGGCAGCCCGGAGCAGCAGCAGGCCTACCTGCCGGCGGTGGCGCGGGGCGAAAAAATTGCGGCCTTTGCCCTGAGCGAGCCCGAGGCTGGCTCGGATGCGGGTGCTATGACTACCATAGCTTCTTACCCAATTGATACGCCGGCTAGAGGCCAAAATGATTCAAATTTGACTGATTTGGTCACCCTGAACGGCTGCAAGACCTGGATCAGCAACGGGGGCATTGCCGACTACTACTGCGTGTTTGCGAAGACCGACCCTCAGGCCGGCACCCGCGGCATCACGGCGTTCATCGTGGATGCTTCCACACCGGGGCTGGATGCGTCCGAACACATCGAGGTGATGGCACCGCACCCGCTGGCCACGCTGCGCTTTGATCAATGCCGCATCCCCGCCAGCGCCCAATTGGGCGAGTTGAATGGCGGCTTCAAGCTGGCCATGCGCACGCTTGATATCTTCAGGGCCAGTGTGGCCGGGGCCGCGCTGGGCATGGCGCGTCGCGCCCTGGCTGAAGCCGTGTCGTATGCCCAGGCGCGGCCGATGTTCGGGCAACGCCTGGCCGACTTCCAGTTGACGCAGGCCAAGCTGGGTGAGATGGCGGCCCTGATCGACGCCGCCGCCCTGCTCACCTACCGCGCTGCCTGGCTGCGCGACTGCGTCGGCATGGAGACTCCGGCCCAGGCACACGCCTACACGGCCGCCGCGGCCATGGCCAAGATGACCGCCACCGAGAACGCCCAGCGCGTCATTGACATGGCCCTGCAAATGCACGGCGGCATGGGCGTGAAGGTCGGCACCAAGGTCGAGAGCCTGTACCGCGACATCCGCTCCCTGCGCATCTACGAGGGCGCCACCGAGGTGCAGCAACTCATCATCGGCAAGTCGGTCCTCAAGTCGCTGGCTACCTCCGCCTGAAAGGCCCCGCCATGACCCGCTCCGCCCAGACCGACTCCTTTGTTCATGACCGGCTGCCCCCTGTGGCAGAGCGGCCACAGATGCGTTATGACTTGCCGGAGTTGCGGCGCCTGCAGCAGGCGTCGCACCTCAACCTGGTGGTCGAGCTGCTGGACAAGGCCGCCGACAAAGGTTTTGCCCATCGCCCCTTGCTGCGTTCGCCCACGCTCACGCTGAGCTACGCCGAGGTGCGAGAACGGGTTGACCGCATGGCGCAGGTGCTCACGGGCGACCTGGGCCTGGTCCCTGGCAACCGCGTGCTGCTGCGCGGGGGTAATTCAATTGAGATGGTGCTGGCCTGGTTGGCAGCGGTCAAGGCGGGCCTGGTGGCCGTGGCCAGCATGCCCATGCTGCGTGCCAAGGAGCTGGGCGAGATCATCGAGAAGGCGCAGCCCACGGTGGCCTTGTGTGCCGCCAATTTGGTTGAAGAGCTGCAACTGGCGCAGGCCAGGCACCCTGCGCTGCAACGCATCGTGTTGCTCAGTGGCGCCGCCGGCCAAGTGACGCTGGCCAGCTTGGCGGCGGCTCAAACCGGCTCGTTTACGCCCTGCCCCACGGCCGGGGACGACGTTGCCCTGATGGCCTTCACCTCAGGCACCACGGGCCAGCCCAAGGCCGTGGTGCACACCCATCGCGACGTGCTGGCGGCGTGCGAGGCCTGGCCGCGCCATGTGCTGCACGCCACGCCCGACGACATCGTGATGGGCTCGCCCCCGCTGGCTTTTACCTTTGGTCTGGGCGGTCTGCTGATTTTTCCGATGTGGGCCGGCGCCTCGGTGTATTTCCCCGATGCGGCTTACACCCCCAAGGTCATGGCACAACTGATTCATGACACGGGCGCCACCATTTGCTACACCGCCCCCACCTTTTACCGTCAGATGGCCGTGTGCATGCAAGAAGAAGCCGCCCGGCGCGCCGAGCCCGTGCGCCTGCGGTTGTGCGTGAGTGCGGGCGAGGCTTTGCCGGACGCCACCCGTGAACTCTGGCGAGAGGCCACCGGCATTGAGCTGCTGGACGGCCTGGGTGCCACCGAGATGTTTCATATCTTCATCTCCGCCGCGCCTGCCGAGGTACGTCGTGGTGCCATTGGCAAGGTGGTGCCGGGCTACACGGCCAAAGTGGTGGATGACGAGGGCGCCGAGGTGCCGCTGGGCACCGTGGGCAAGCTGGCGGTGATCGGCCCCACGGGTTGCCACTACCTGGACGACGCGCGCCAGCTCAACTACGTGAAGGCCGGCTGGAACCACCCTGGTGACACCTTTGTGCAAGACGCCGATGGCTACTTCTTCTACCAGGCCCGCACCGACGACATGATCATCACCGCCGGCTACAACGTGGGCGCCCCCGAGGTGGAAGACGCCCTGCTCAAGCACCCCGCCGTTGCCGAGTGCGGCGTGATCGGGCAAGCCGACGAGGCGCGCGGCATGATCGTCAAGGCGTTTTGTGTGCTTCGCCCCGGTTTTGTGGGTGATGCCGCGATGACCCGCACCCTGCAAGACCACGTCAAGGCCAGCATTGCCCCTTATAAATATCCACGCGAGATCGAGTTTCTGGAGAAGCTGCCCCGCACCGAAACCGGCAAACTCCAGCGTTTCAAATTAAAGCCCCAAACCAGCTGAACAGAGCCCAGAGACCTGTCACATATCAATTTATGAAAACACTTCAACCGCCCGGATGGGCCCCCGCCAAGGGCTACGCCAACGGCATCA
>JAUXQA010000432.1 GCA_030683195.1 Rhodoferax sp.
GTGCGCGGAATCGGCGTGGCCGTCATCATCAAGAGGTGGGGCTCCGCCCCGGCCGCCGCCTCCCCCTCGATGGCCGTCATCGTCTTGCGCAGCGCCAGGCGCTGCGCCACGCCAAAACGGTGCTGCTCGTCGATGATGGCCAGCGCCAAGTTCTTGAACTTGACCTTGTCCTGGATGATGGCGTGGGTGCCCACCACCAGCTGGGCCTCGCCGCTCTCGATCAGCGCCAGCATGGCGCGGCGCTCTTTTGTTTTTTGTGTGCCGGTGAGCCAGGCGGTGGTGATGCCCAGCGGCTCCAGCCAGCCCAGCAGCTTGCGAAAGTGTTGCTCGGCCAGGATTTCGGTGGGCGCCATCAGCGCGCACTGCCAGCCGGCATCCATGCAAATGGCAGCGGCCAGCGCCGCCACCACCGTTTTGCCCGCGCCCACATCACCCTGCAACAGGCGGTGCATGGGGATGTGGCGTGCCATGTCGTGGGCGATCTCCACCCCCACGCGCTGCTGGGCACCCGTCAGGCCAAAGGGCAAGGCCGCCAGCAGGCGCGCATGAAGGGTGCCACCCACCACCGCCTGGAGCTGGGGCGCCCGTAGCGCCGCCCGCTCACGCCGGCTTTGCAGCTGGCTGATCTGCTGGGCCAGCAGCTCTTCGGCCTTGAGCCGCTGCCAGGCCGGGTGGCTGTGGTCCATCAGCGTGTCCAGCGACACATCTGGCGTGGGATGGTGCAAAAACGATAGCGCGTCGCGCAGCGTCCATAAGGGCTGGTGGCCGATTCCGCTATGCAACACGTCCAGGTCACCGGGCGCAAAGGTGTCCGACAAATCGGAGCGCGCCAAGCCCGACAACACCGCCTTGCGCAGGTAAGGCTGGGGCAAACCGGCCACCGTGGGGTAGATGGGGGTGAGCGCCGTGGGCAGGCTGCCCCCGGCGGCGCGAAACGTGGGGTGCAGCATGGTGCGGCCCAGAAAGCCGCCCTTGACCTCGCCGCGCACCCGGATGCGGTTGCCCACGGCCAGCGCCTTTTGCTGCGAGCCATAAAAACTGAAGAAGCGCAGCGTACAGGTGTCCGAACCATCGTCCACCGTCACGATCAACTGGCGGCGGGGGCGAAACGTCACCTCCTGGTGCGTCACCACCGCCTCGATCTGTGCCTGCTGGCCCTCGCGCACCTCGGTCAGCTTGACGATGCGGGTCTCGTCCTCGTAGCGCAGCGGCAGGTGCAGCGCCAGGTCGATGTCGCGCTTGAGGCCCAGTTTCTCCAGCGCTTTTTGCGCGGGCGATTTGGTGGTGCCAGCGCCAGCGGCTGCGTCGCCAGAAGCCGCGTCGTGGGCGGCGTCTTCGGTGCGGGCGGCGGGTTTCTTGGGCATGGGACAATTCTGCCCTGTCTTTTTCCCTTGGAACGGGCCCGTCCGGCCCTCAAGCACCATGCAAGCTTTCTTCCCCGGCACCGAGCGTGCCTTCGCCCTGAGCGACTTTGATTTCGAACTCCCCGAAGCCCTGATTGCCCAGCACCCCACTGCGGAGCGCTCGGGTTCGCGCCTGCTGGATGGCACGGGCGCGACCTCGGTGGACCGCATTTTTCGCGAGCTGCCCAGCCTCCTGAAGGCGGGCGACCTGCTGGTCTTCAACGACACCAAGGTCATCAACGCCCGCCTGTTTGGCGAGAAGTCCACCGGCGGCAAGGTGGAGCTGCTGATTGAGCGCGTGCTTGGTGGCAACCAGGTGGCGGCCCATATGCGCGTGAGCAAGAAGCCCGAGGTGGGCGCCACCATCCAAATGACGTGTGCACCCGGCCAAGAGGATGGTCTCAGCGCCACCCTGCTGGGCCGCTGGCCGAATGTGGATGGCCCCATTTACCGCTTTGTGCTGAGCAACGACAAAGGGGATGACCCGTACACACTGATGGAGCGCCACGGCCATGTGCCGCTGCCCCCCTACATCACGCACAGCGATTCGCCCGAAGACGTGCAGCGTTACCAGACCGTGTTTGCCAAAAACCCCGGTGCCGTGGCCGCTCCCACCGCCGCGCTGCACTTTGACGAAGCCCTGTTTGCGCAGCTGGACGCCAAGGGTGTGCAGCGCGCGCATGTGACGCTGCACGTGGGCGCAGGCACTTTTCAGCCCGTCAAAACCGAAAACTTGGCCGAGCACCACATGCACAGCGAGTGGTACAACGTGCCCGCCGAAACCCAGGCCGCTATCGCCGCCTGCAAAGCACGTGGCGGTCGCGTGGTGGCCGTGGGCACCACCAGCGTGCGCACACTGGAAAGCTGGGCCAAGACCGGCATCGCCAGTGGCGACACCAATATCTTCATCACGCCGGGTTTTGACTTCCAGCTGGTGGACGTATTGGTCACCAACTTCCACCTGCCCAAGAGCAGCCTGATGATGCTGGTGAGCGCCTTTGCGGGCTACGACCACATCATGGGCCTGTACCGCGACGCCCTAACCCGCGGCTACCGCTTCTTCAGCTATGGCGACGCCATGCTGCTGCAACGCACGGCTTGACGCGCCCTCCTCCACACCAGACGATACGACCATGCTGAAATTTGAACTTCTGAACCACGATCCCGCCACCGCCGATGGCACCTACCTGGGCAGCCACGCCCGCCGCGGCCGCCTCACCTTGAACCACGGCGTGGTCGAACCCCCCAACTTCATGCCCGTGGGCACCTATGGCTCCGTCATGGGCGTGCTGACACGCAGCCTGCATGTCATGAACGCCCAGATCATTCTGGGCAACACCTTCCATTTGTGGATGCGGCCGGGACTGGACGTGGTGGAAAAATTTGGCGGCCTGCACCAGTTTGAAAAGTGGGACAAACCCATCCTGACCGACTCGGGTGGTTTTCAAGTCTGGTCTTTGGGTGAGATGCGCAAGATTACGGAAGAGGGCGTGAAGTTCGCCAGCCCCGTGAACGGCGACAAGCTGTTCTTGACGCCCGAGATCAGCATGCAAATCCAGACCACACTGAACTCCGACATCGTGATGCAGTTTGACGAGTGCACGCCCTACCTGTCGGTCGAGACCAAAACCAAAGGCCAGATCACCACCGAACGCGAAGCGCGCAGTTCGATGGAACTGAGCCTGCGCTGGGCCAAGCGCTGCCAAGACGAATTTGCCCGACTGAACAACCCCAACGCGCTGTTTGGCATCGTGCAGGGCGGCATGTTTGAGCACCTGCGCGATGAATCGCTGGCCGGGCTGGAAGCGCTGGACTTTCCGGGCATCGCCGTCGGCGGCCTGTCGGTGGGCGAGCCCAAGGAAGACATGATGCGGGTG
>JAUXQA010000443.1 GCA_030683195.1 Rhodoferax sp.
TGGACTCCATCTCGGAAAATATCCGGTTGGCATCCATGCGGTAGGCCGCACTCGCCTCCAGGTGCACGGTGGTCGGGTGGGTGTGGCTGGATGCCAGCGGGCCGGCGGGCGCGTGCTGAAAAGCCAGCAAGACCTGCAAGCGGTTTTGCACGACCTTGTCAATTGATTCGCCGGCCAGCATGGCGGGTTTCATGGCTTCGTCATGCACAGTTTTAAGGCTGTCTTTGGCGGACATCAGACCCCACAGGCTGACCGCCATCACCACGACAAAAGCCAGGGTGTAAACAACAATTACAGCAATGAATCGCTGCGTTATGCGAATTTTTTCAAACATCAGTAACCTTTTGTATAGCCTTGAATTCTATGAGGCGGGGTGGTTTTGACCACCCGGGCAAACTGGTCCACTCAAGTATTGAGACCAAAGTTGTGCCCTTTTTTGACGTGTCAAGCCGATTGGTCAATAGTTCCTTGGAACTAGGCCGGGAACTGGCGTCATAGTTCCAAAGAGCCCCACCACTCATCCGGGGGATGGATACCCCAAGCTGCGACAGGCCCCTAGCATGCAGGCAGAGCACTTGCGGATTTCAGCAAGCAGCCATCACCGGGAAAAAGGGAATGTTGCCATGAGAAGTTTTGCCAACCTGAAAATCGGCGTTCGATTGGGCTTCGGATTTGGGCTGCTGATCACCATGATGATCTTCATGGTGGCCATCGGGCTGGTCCGGTTTGCCCAAGTGGGCGAGGTCAACACCCGCATCATCGAACAAGACTGGGTCAAAGCTGAAGCCGCCAACGTCATCAACGCCACCACCCGCGCCAATGCAAGGCGCACCATGGAACTGCTCATCACCACGGAACCAGCCAGGGTCGCCCAGATCAGGCAATCCATCGATGGCAACAAGGCAACCATTGACCAGGCGCTGGCCACGCTGGACCGGCTCATCTACCTGCCTGAGGGACGCACCCTGCTGACCACCCTGCAAGAGCGACGCAAAGCCTACGTGGCCTCGTTTGGCCAAGTGGCGCAGCAACTGGAAGCCGGACAAAAGGAGGAGGCCATTGCCACCATGAACACGCACACCCTGCCCGCCCTGGACGCTTTGCAGGCGCCTATCAATGGTCTGAATGACTTGCAGCGCGCCATTGTGGTGAGCAGCAGCGGCGAGGTGCGCGAGCGCATTGAGTCCGCCACCACCCTGATGTCGGTACTAGGCCTGCTGGGGGTTTTGACCGGGGTTGCGTTGGCCTGGTGGATCTCCCGTTCCATCACCCGCCCGCTGCAGGAGGCGGTGCAGATCGCTCGCACCGTAGCCAGCGGAGATTTGAGCACTGACGTGAAAGCTTTCACGCGCGACGAGTGTGGGCAGCTGCTTCAGGCCCTGCAGGACATGAACAACAGCTTGGTGAACATCGTCAACCAGGTTCGCAGCGGCTCGGAAGCGATGGCCACGTCCACCCACGAAATTGCAGATGGCAACATGGACCTGTCCTCCCGTACCGAAGAACAAGCCAGCGCGCTGGAAGAAACGGCCGCCGCCATGGAACAACTGGCCTCTACCGTGAAGCAGAATTTTGAGTCCGGAAAACACGCCAACCAACTGGCCGAGGCCGCTGCCCAGGTGGCGGCCAAAGGGGGCAACGTGGTCTCGCAAGTGGTGCACACCATGGAGGCCATCAATGTCTCGTCACGCAAGATTTCCGACATCATTGGCGTGATTGACGGCATTGCTTTCCAGACCAACATCCTGGCGTTGAACGCCGCTGTGGAAGCGGCCCGCGCGGGCGAACAAGGGCGCGGCTTTGCCGTGGTGGCCTCCGAGGTGCGTTCACTGGCCGGCCGGTCGGCTGAGGCTGCCAAAGAAATCAAGACGCTGATTGGCGCCTCGGTGGGCAACGTCAGCGAAGGTTGCAAACTGGTGGAGCAAGCTGGCAGCACCATGGACGAAATCGTGGTGCATGTGCGCCGGGTGGCCGACCTGATGCGCGAGGTCACCGTGGCCAGTGAGGAGCAAACCTCGGGCATTGAACAGGTCAACCAGGCGGTGGGGCAGATGGATCAGGTGACGCAACAAAACGCGGCGCTGGTGGAAGAAGCCGCCGCCGCCGCGCAGTCACTGGAGCACCAGGCCAAGACCCTGGTGCAAGTCGTGAGTGTGTTCAATCTGGGGCACCGCGCTGCGTCTGGCACGCTGCGTCTGGCTTGACATCACAGGAGATTCCAATGGCATATTTTGAATGGGCTGACGACATGGTGGTGGATGGAGGGTCCATCGACAACGATCACAAAAAACTCGTCGATCTGGTCAACGAACTGCATTCCGCCACCTCCGAGGGGCGCGGTTTTGAGGTCATTGAAAAAATCATGTCCGAACTGATTGGCTACACCCGTGAGCACCTGGAGCGCGAGGAGAAGTTGATGGCCTCGCTGCGCTTCCCCAACCTGGAGCGTCACAAAATCGGACACATGCACTTTGTGAATCAGCTCGACGAACTACAAAGAAAATTCGGCCAGGGCAGCCTGACCGTGGCGTCCCAGTTGTCTACCGTCTTGCGCGACTGGTTGTCACTGCACATCCGCCGTTCGGACAAGGAGCTCAAGGTCATTCTTCAGAAAAAAGTTGCCCAATCAGCCACAAAATAGACAACACAAGCCAGTAATTCAGGTCTGCTGCAGGCCTGGCCC
>JAUXQA010000445.1 GCA_030683195.1 Rhodoferax sp.
GGGCCAGGCCACCCCAGGCGGTGACTTCGCGGGAGGTGAACTTCAGATCGAACGGCATTTCTGGTTGCATGCTGACTCCAAATCGCATAAAGATCGTTGATTCCATTGCGAATTTTTATTGGTATCCATTAGAAATTCAGATGTACCCGGGATGTGCAGGATTGGCTCACGATAGCGCCCTTGGGGCTAATAGACAATCTCGGTTTATTCCCGGCATTCTGGCGGCGATTGGCTACATGGTGGTGATTGCCGTTGTGGCCCGGGTCAGCCCGGAAGATGCTCCCGCCGGCGACCGCTATTCCTGGGCTCAACGCCTGCAGGCGCTGGTGGAAACATGGCCGGTGATGCTGATTTTTGCAGTGGTGATTGGCGGTATTTATGGCGGCTTTTTCACCCCTACCGAAGCAGCTTCGATTGGCACCGTTGCTACAGCTTTTGTAGCATGGCGTTCTGGCGGTCTCAGAGGCAAAGGCTTTTTGCAGTGCATGTACGGCACTGCAGCAGCCACGGGCATGATCTTTTTGATCCTGTTGGGTGCGGATGTGTTGAACGTGTTTCTGGTGCTTACCCAAGTCAACGTGGCATTGGCCAACTGGGTCATTGGCCTGAACGTGTCGCCCATTTTGGTCATGTTTGTGATCATATTCATTTACCTGGTGCTCGGCTGCATCATGGACAGCCTGTCGATGATCCTGCTGACGATCCCGATCTTCTTCCCCATCGTGATGGGGCTGGATATCTGGGGGCTTGACCCCGAGTCCAAGGCGATCTGGTTCGGCATCATCGTGCTGATGGTGGTCGAAATCGGTTTGATTACCCCGCCAGTGGGCATGAACGTGTTCATCATCAACAGCCTGGCCAAAGACGTGCCGATGAAGGAAACCTTCAAGTACGTCATGCCGTTCCTGGCGTCTGACCTACTGCGCATCACTGTGATTGTGTTCGTGCCCAGCCTAGTCTTGTTCGTGCTCAAAATTTAGACATTGGAACCGAAATGCTCTTCGCCTCGCGGGAGGACTGAGTTAATGGTCCCGATTTAGTGTTCCCGAAACCGCTGCGTCAGCAATTGCGTGGCAGATGGCACTGAGCCATTGGCCAGCTTCAACTGCTGATCCAGATAGGCCTCGGAATCCGGTAGCAGGCGCTGGTACAGCGTGCGGCACAGCGCTCTGGCCTGTTCTCCAGGCCAAAGCGTTGGCAACAGTTCTGCAGGCAACTCCGGGTCGCGCAGCAACAAGCGCCGGTAATCGTGAATCATCAGCGAGCGAGCTAAAAACGCAGTTGCCGGCTCCAGTCTTTTGCGACCCATGGCCTGCACTTCGTCAAGCACCGGCTGGTAGGTCGCCAGAAACTCCACATAGCCCTGTGCCAAATGGTTCAGGTCCCATGCGCGCTGCACCATGTCGGCATTGGAACCCACATGTCCCAAACCCGCGTGGCTTGCCACCAGCGGCATCAGGGCTGGCAACACCGAACCAAGGCCATCGGACTGCAAGGAATCCATGCACGCGGCCAGGTCTGCACTGGGATGCACAAACACCCCCATACTGAGCTCGCCAAAGCCCTGCCAAGCCATGGAACGACGCAGCGACTCGCGGGTCCGCACATCAAGCTCGCCGACCACCGACACCAGTTGCCAGCGGTGATCCCATTGCGGAGCACGCGCGGCATAGATATGGGCTGAGGCTTCTTCAAACCGGCGACGACCCACGGGAGTCAGCAAGTAGTTGGAGCGGCGTCCAACCACCTCGGTCTGCAGCCATTCGTCTTTCACCAGCCGGAACACTGAGGTGCGCACCAGGCGCTCGTTCAGGCCCAGCACGTCCATCAACCCGATCAGGCTCCCCAGCCAGATGCCACCACCGCGCGGCAATACCGCATCTCCCAGGACCGAGACAATCAGCGAGCCCGCAGCAATGCGACTGGGTTGGTGCAGCGCCTCCAAGCGCTGTTGAACCGAAGCCAGTGTCATTTTTCGATATCGAAAAAGTCAGCGTTCATCAAAACTCACCGACAACTCTTTCGACGTAGCATGGGCCTGACAACTCAATGCAAAGCCCTGCGCCACATCGGGTGCACCCAGCGTGAAGTTCTTGTCCATGGCCACCGTACCCTGGGTTACCTTGCAACGGCATGTGCTGCACACCCCGCCCTTGCACGAATAGGGAATGTCCAACCCCGCATTAAGGGCTCCATCCAGCACCGACTCATCAGCGCTGAGCATCAACTCATGGCGTTTGCCATCCAGCAGCACCGTCATGCGGATGGGCTTGCCCTGGTTCGCTTGTGCCACACGGGCGTCAGAGTCGGCCTGCACCTTGGCGGCAACGTCGGGGCCCGAAGTAAAGCGTTCGGTGTACACGCGGTTTTGCGGCACACCGGCCTCAATCAGTGCAGTTTCGGTCGCGGTGATCATGGCTTCCGGGCCGCACACAAACACTTCGTCCATGCTGCGCACAGGCAGCAGGGTAGCCACCAGAGCACGCACCTTGTCAGCATCAATACGGCCCTGCAACAGGTCCACTTCCTGCGCCTGGCGCGAGAGGATGTGGATCATGGTGAAGCGGTCGGCAAAGCGGTCCTTGAGGTCCTGCAGGGCTTCATTGAACATCACGCTGGCCATGCGCCGGTTGCCGTACACCAGGGTGAATTTGGAATCGGGCTGTTCTTCCAGTGTGGTGGCTGCAATCGACAGGATGGGGGTAATACCTGAGCCCGCTGAAAAACCCACGCGATGAATGGCGCGTTGCTTCTTGACCGTAAAACGGCCATCGGGTGGCATCACCTGCAACGTGTCTCCCGCACGCAAATGGCGGGTGGCCCAATTGGAAAAAACACCGCCTTCTACCGGGCGGATACCCACTTCAAGCTCCCCGGACCGGTTGTACAGGCTTCGCGGGCTGCTGATGGAATAGGTGCGCCGCACATCCTTGCCGTCGATGGTGGCGCGCAGGGTCAAAAACTGGCCGGGCTCATACTGAAAAGTATCGCGCAATGCCGAGGGTACTGCAAAGGCAATGGCAGCCGACTCGGCCGCCTCGGGGGTAACACGTTTGACAATGAGCGGGTGGAAATGGGGCGCTGACATGGCGAGCCTCCTGAAATCTAGTAGGGTTTGAAATAGTCGAACGGTTCCGAGCAGTCCAGACAGCGGTGCAGCGACTTGCAAGCGGTGGAACCAAAGCGCGAGGTCTCTACCGTGTGCACCGAGCCGCAGCGCGGGCACGCAATGGCCGGAGCCTCCTCACGGCGGGTCATGAAATGCACCACGCTCTCCGTCTGTCCAAGGCTGGCGCACGCACCCTGCGGCGGGGCAATGCCATAGGCACGCAGCTTCTCTCGGGCGGCATCAGTTATCCAGTCGGTGGTCCATGCGGGCGACAACTGGGTAACCACGGTGGCGGCAATGCCTGCACTCTGCAACGCAGCCTTCACGTCGTCTTCCATCTGGCCCATGGCCGGGCAGCCACTGTAGGTGGGGGTGATGATCACCTCCAGCCCCGCTGCGCCCTGACGCACATCCCGCAGGATGCCCAGCTCGCGCAAGGACACCACCGGAATCTCGGGGTCTGGGATGGACTCCAGCAGGGCCCAGACCGATTCAATCGTTGCCATACGGCTGGGCGGCCTTACCAGGCTGCCTCGGGATGCGCACGCGCCAGACTTTGCATCTCAGCCAGCAGAAAGCTCAGGTGCTCGGTGTGCACCTGGTTCTTGCCCTGGGTGACATACCCCGCAGAAGAAGATTCCCGCAATGTCGCCTCAGCCAATGCAGCGGACACGATGGCGTTCCAGTCGGCGCGCAGGTCCTGCGGCGCCACACCCAGCCCGCTGCGGGCAGCTTCCTGCTCCATGGGCGAGGCAGTCCAGAACTCCTGCGTGTAGGGCATCAGGTGGTCGAGCGCAGCTTGTACGCGGTCATGCGACTCGGTTGTGCCATCGCCCAGCCGCACCAGCCAGTCGCGCGAATGGCGCAGGTGGTAGCGCACTTCCTTGAGCGACTTGGCTGCAATGCCGGCCAGTTGAGCATGGGTGGATTTCTGCAGCTGTTCCCACACCAGTGCCATCAGGGCGCTGTACAGAAAGTTGCGCACGACGGTGGTGCCGTAGTCCATGTCACCTTTGGCATAACCGACCAGCGGCACACGGTTGGGCAGCTCGACCAGGGCGTAGTTGCGAAAATTTTCGGTGTTGCGGAAGTAGGCCAGCGAATCTTCGGTCGAACCGTCGGCTTTGAGGTCCGCCACCAATTGGTAGAGCAGGCGCGCCTGGCCAATCAGGTCCAGGCTCATATTGGCCAGCGCCAGGTCTTCTTCGAGGATGGGGCCGTGACCGCACCATTCGGCGTTGCGCTGGCCCAGCACAACCGCGTTGTCGGCTAAATGCATCAGGTAATCAACAGTTGCACTCATCACATGTGCCCCACTTCTTCGGGGATTTCATAAAAGGTGGGGTGGCGATAGATCTTGTCCGCTGCCGGGTCAAACAGCTCGCCCTTGTCATCGGGGTTACTGGCCGTGATGGATTTGCTGGGCACCACCCAGATGCTCACGCCTTCCTGGCGGCGGGTGTACACGTCGCGCGCCATCTCCAGCGCCTGACGCGCGTCGGACGCATGCAGGCTGCCGCAGTGTTTGTGCTCGAGGCCCTGCTTGCTGCGAACGAACACTTCCCATAACGGCCATTCTTTCAGTGCGGCGG
>JAUXQA010000448.1 GCA_030683195.1 Rhodoferax sp.
ACCGAGCTGAGCACAATGGCTTCGCATTTGGCTGCCACGCTTGAGGCAACTGCCGACGGTATCCTTCTGACCAACAACGCAGGGTCGATTCTGAACATGAATCGCCGGTTTTCACAGCTCTGGCAAGTGCCCGGGCACCTGCTCGTGGAGCGAGACGATGCGGGCATCCTGGCCTTCATTACAAGCCAACTGACCCTTGCCGACTCAGCGGACAGCACCGACAGGGCGGGCAGCCCGGCTATTTGCTTGATGAATAGCTCGACTGACCCCACTTTTGAGATTTTGCATCTCAAGGATGAGCGGGTTTTCGAATGGCGTTCACAACCCGCAAGCGACCGGGACGTCATGATTGGGCGGGTCTACAGCTGCCGCGACGTGACGGACCGCCATCACACTCAACAGGAGCTCATCACCGCTCACGACCAGGCACGGTTGTCGTCACGCGCCAAAGGTGAATTCCTGGCCGTGATGTCGCATGAAATTCGCACACCCATGGCGGGTGTGCTGGGGCTCACCGAGTTGCTGCAAAACACGCCCCTGAACGCAGAACAAACCGACTATGTGCGAATGATCAGCGCCAGCGGCAAGACTTTGCTGGCAGTCATCAACGACATTCTGGATTTCTCAAAAATCGAGGCTGGCAAGTTGGCGCTCGAATTGATTGCTTTCTCCCCGGTTCAGTTGCTTGAAGACGTAGCACAACTGTTCCGGGTTCACCAGCCAGAGGGGGAACCTGAACTGAGGTGCGAAATTGACGGTAAGTTGCCCCCGCAACTCCTCGGCGACCCCACTCGCGTACGCCAGATTTTGTTCAACCTGCTGGGCAATGCCTTCAAGTTCACCGAGAAGGGCTCCGTCACGGTTCAGGTCTCCTGCTCACCAGAGTCTGTGGTTCAAGGGCAAATGCGCTTGCGTTTTTCGGTGCAGGATACCGGCATTGGTATTCCCGAAGATCGGCAGGCCAGTGTGTTCAACGCGTTTGAACAGGCGGATTCTGCCACCACACGGCGTTTCGGCGGTACCGGTTTGGGTCTGTCAATTTGTAGCCGGTTGACCCGTTTGATGGGAGGTGAGATCGGTCTGAATAGCAGCCCTGGGGAGGGATCGGAGTTCTGGTTCACGGTCGCAGTTGAGCTGCCAGAACAAGTCATGATATCCACCACCCAAGCCGGGGAGATTCATTTGAGTCTGCCGTCTCATCTGCGCGTTTTGGTTGTGGAAGATCACCCTGTCAACCGGGTTTTGATGCTGGCATTTCTCAAGAGCTTGGGTGTGACCCAGGTCGTGATGGCGGTCAATGGCTTGGAAGGTGTTTCAGCGGCCACACGTGAGAGTTTTGATCTGGTTCTCATGGATGCCCAGATGCCAGTGATGGATGGCTATGAAGCCACCAGTATCTTGCGCGGGAAAGGTCTGAAATTGCCCATTGTGGGGGTGAGTGCCGGCGCACTTGAAGAAGAACGCCAGACCGCGCTCAGTGCGGGAATGAACGACTACGTGCACAAGCCCATCTCAAAGCTGGCCTTGTGCAGCGCCATTCAACGGGTCTTGGCCGGAGTCTGAACCCCAGTTCAGCGCGAAAAAAGTTACCCTCGGCGAGCCTGACGCCAGATCAATAGAGCACTGACCAAGGCAATGCCGCAGAAACACACAAAAGACCAATTGGCAATGGAGCCGCCCAGAAAAGTCCAGTCAATTTCAGTGCAGTCGCCACCGCCCTTGAAAATCATCGGGATTGCACGCTGCAAGGGAAAATTTTCGATCATGCCGTAAAGGTCGCGCCCGCAGGTAGCCACCTCCGGGGGATATAACTGCAACCAGCTTTGCCGTGCGGCTACAAAAGCGCCGAAACCCGCAGAGACCAACAACAAGAGAGCGCTGAACACATACACGCCCCTTTTGCCGCTCAAAGAAGCTAAACCCGCAATGAGAGTGACTGCTACCAGGGCATAACGCTGAACGATGCACATGGGGCACGGAACCAGCCCAACTACATGCTGCAAGTACATGCCAAAAGCCAGCAGTGCAATACAGACCAAACAAATCAACGCGAATACGCGCCTTGCGGAGTGGTCAAGCCACCCGTTCACAACATCCCACATATTGAAGTTAACCTGCTGCGGCTTCGGCCTCTTTGCAGGAAGGTGCGCACACCGCCTGCGACTTGCCCAAAATTTTGCGTGTCACCATTTGGGAACGAGCGCGATGCTTGCCGCACAGGAAGCACGACATGGTTGCCGCGCCAAAGGAAGTGGCCGCCGTAAAGGGGGAGCCCGATACTTTGGATTTGTAACGCAGGCCGTCGGCCAGCATTTTGGTTTTTGTGTCAGCTTTTGCCATAACCTGTATTTTACCTTGGCCGGCCGGCCGCAGTATTGCTTGGTTAACTTGACCTGACCTTGCGGCCAGGAGACCCATCGAAAGCTTGCTAAAGTTGCCCCTTTAATCAGACTTTGTAAAAGGCTTCAAATGGCACGCACTGTGAACTGCATCAAACTCGGCAAAGAAGCGGAGGGCCTGGATTTCGCCCCCTACCCGGGTGAACTTGGCAAGCGCATTTGGGAGAACGTGAGCAAAGAGGCTTGGGCTGCCTGGCTCAAGCACCAGACCAAGCTGGTCAATGAAAACCGCCTGAACCTGGCCGATGCTCGGGCCCGCCAATACCTGGCCCGTCAAATGGAGAATCACTTTTTTGGTGATGGCGCCGACGCCGCGCAAGGCTACGTGCCCCCCACCGCCTGAGTCGCTCGACGCATGACACAGACGCCTGCCGGTGGCCATCAACCCCACCCTGAGCAGGCGATGGCCTGGGCTGGTCGGCATGACTGGCGAATTCTGGACCTCCGTTTTGAGGCGGGACAGATTTTTCTAAATGCTTGGCGAGCCTGGAAGAACGACCCACAGCGCCCCCGGCGCCTGCACTATGTGGGACTAAGCTCGACGCTCATCCAGGCCCATCAATTCTTGACTCTTGCGAACTCTAGTCCTGAATATCGGGCCCTGGCCGATGAATTGGCACCCCAATGGCACGAACTACGGCCCGGCTTTCATCGCTTCACCCTGGAGCAAGGCCACCTCCTGTTGACGTTGTGCATTGGTGAAATGATCCCCATGCTGCAAGAACAGCAATTTTTGGCGGACGAGGTGTTTCTGAATTTACCCTCCGCTCTCACACCAGGCACTGCAAGCTGGAGCCGCTGGAGTGCCAAGGCACTGGCGCGCTGTTGTCACCGTGGTACCTTGTTAAAGGTTTCGGGTGATGCCGTAACGGTGCGCGGTGACCTTGCGCAATGTGGGTTTGAATTTCAGGCGACAACGGCCCATGAACCACAGGCTGACGGCGAAGCAGTGCTGTATGGCCAATTCAATCCCAACTGGACCTTGCGTGCCCACGCGGTTGTGTCCAACGCCCGTGCAAAACACCCTGGCACTTGCGCCGTGATAGGCGCAGGGCTGGCAGGTGCCAGCGTGGCTTCGGCTCTTGCACGGCGGGGCTGGCGAGTGCAAGTGCTTGACCGCGCTGCTGAACCGCATGCGGGCGCCTCGGGTTTGCCCGTGGGGCTGGTGGTTCCTCATGTGTCGGTTGACGACTGTGCGTTGTCGCGCCTGTCGCGCGCCGGGGTCCATCTGATGCTGCACGAGGCCCGCAACTTGCTGCGGGAGGAGCAAGACTGGGCACCCAGCGGGACCCTGGAGCGCTGCTTGGACGGCGATGCGCACCAGCCACACATCTGGCACCCGCAAGCAGCCTGGCTCAAGCCGGGCCAACTGGTGCGCGCCTGGCTGGCTCAACCCGGCATCACGTTCACGGGTGCGGCTGCTGTGGCATCGCTGCGCCACAACGGCGATCAATGGGAATTGCTGGACACCCGGGCTCGTGTGCTCGCCCGGACTGATCGCGTAGTCCTGGCCAATGCCTGTGGCGTGATGCCTTTGCTTAACCAGCTGCAGGCGGCACATCCTGCTTTGGTACCAACAAGCCAAAAACTACCGGCGCTGCACGGGGTTCGCGGGCAAGTGTCATGGGCTCTTCATGCGCAAACGCCGGAGGCGGACTTTCCTGCACACCCAGTCAACGGCGCGGGCAGCGTGATACCGGACGTGCCGTTCAGCGAGGATCAGGTCACGGGCAGGGCATGGTTTGTGGGTGCCACCTACCAGCCTGACGATCAAACCGAGTGCCCGGATGATTTCAACCACGCGGCCAATCTGGCCC
>JAUXQA010000449.1 GCA_030683195.1 Rhodoferax sp.
AACCCCGAGTCAGCGGCGGCTGGACCAAACCCAAAGCGGTGCGATCCCAACCTGGGCCTGGACAGGCGGTGTACGACCAGGCCACCGAGGTGGACCATGATGTCCTGCAGTTGTTCCCGGCCCTGGCCAGCCTCTCCAACCACTATTACGCCTTCAGCTTCAAGCCCAAAGTCCCGCTGGGCGGCCTGGTGGGGGTGCTGGCCCTGCAACAGGCCGCGCGTACCGGGCGACTGCTGCTGGACGCAGGCAAAGGCGTGCCCGGCGTGGTCATCAGTTGGGGCCCGCCCCAGACATTGCGCTGGGAATGGGTTGAGGTGCCGAGCCTGGGAGAGCCTGGCTGGGTGTTGCGCGCCCGCCTGAACGATGAGCAGGCCCAACTCTGCCTGAACAACCCGCCGCTGTACCTGGACGCGGCCCGAGGCTTGTGTGGGCTGGCGCAGGCCCCGGGCCTGGGTGCCGAACAACTGGCGGTATTGCTCAGGTCCCCGCCACTCAAACCGGCAGCTCTGAAAAAACACCAGGTCGCCCTGACACAGCGCCTGGGCCCGGTACCGCTGCCGCCCGTGGTGGAACAACTCCCCACGCTGCAAGGCATCACGCCCACGGCCTGCCTGCACCTCACGGCGGTGGCACCCGACGCCTTGGCGGACAGAGGCCTGCTGGAAGCCAAAGTCAGCATGGACTATGGCGGACGCCGGGGCTGGTGGGTGGGTCAGGGCAGCACCGTGCTGGTAGACGATACAGCAGGCCGCGCCCTGCTGCGGCGCGATGTGGAGGCCGAACTCGACCTCGTCACCCGCCTGGCCGACCTCGGGCTGCACCAGCATCAGGGCGCTTTTTTTGGCATGGAAGGCCCCGCCTCGCAGCAAAAATGGCTGCAGTGGATGGATGATGACTTTGCTGAGGTGCGCCAGGCCGGCTTTGACGTCACGCTCGATGACACCCTGCAGGACTGGATCAGCCACGCCGACACGCTGGATGTGCAACTGCAGCCGCACGGCGATGGAACGGACGCCGAGACGCCAGAAGCCGCCACCTCGCCCTGGTTTGACTTGTCCCTGGGCATGGAGATTGATGGCGTGCGCCACAACATCCTGCCCTGGCTGCCTTCCCTGATTGCTCAGGCCGCCGCCAGCCCGCTGGATCCGGTCACCGGCCTGCCCGAGCTCGCCCCGTTCATTTACCTGCGCAAACCCACGGGCAACGGCTTCATCCGCCTGCCCACTGACGGCCTCAAGCCCTGGATGGCTGCGCTCTTGGAGTTGGTGGGTGACCGCAGCCACGACTTCTCGGGCGAGACCCTGAAACTCTCGCGCCTGGACGCCATGCGCACCACAGCCTCCCTGGGTGAGGGCGCCGTGTGGGACGGCGCGCAGGCCCTGCGCGCCATGGTGCAGCAGCTTACCGGCCACAGCGAGCTGCCGGTGGCGCCCGTACCCGACAGCGTGCAGGCCAGCCTGCGGCCCTACCAGCAGCAGGGCGTGAACTGGCTGCAGTTTTTGCGCCAGCACAGCCTGGGCGGCATTCTGGCCGACGACATGGGGCTGGGCAAAACCCTGCAAACCCTGGTGCACATCCAGATCGAAAAAGACGCCGGCCGCCTGACGCACCCGGCGCTGATCATTGCGCCGGTGAGCCTGATGGGCAACTGGCGGCGCGAGACCGAGCGCTTTTGCCCGCAACTGCGCGCGCTGGTCATTCACGGCAAGGACCGCCACGAGGTGACCGACACCGTGGCGCAGCACGACATCGTGATTGCGCCCTACTCCCTGCTGCAGCGTGACCGCGAAGGCTGGCTGGACGCGCCCTGGCACATCGTGGTGCTGGACGAAGCGCAAAACATCAAGAACGCCAGCACCCAGGCCGCCCAGGTGGCCAGCCAGCTCAACACCCGCCACCGCCTGTGTTTGTCGGGCACGCCCATGGAAAACCACCTGGGGGAAATCTGGAGCCTGTTCTATTTTTTGATGCCGGGTTTTCTGGGCAGTCAGAAGAAGTTTCAGGACCTGTTTCGCACCCCCATTGAAAAACAAGGCAACCCCGAGCGTCTGGCGCAACTTCGTGCCCGCATCACCCCCTTCATGCTGCGCCGCACCAAGGCGCTGGTGGCCGGCGAATTGCCGCCCAAAATCGAGACCGTGATGCGCGTGGAGTTGGCCGGCAAGCAGGCCGACCTGTACGAGACCATTCGCCTGGGCATGGAAAAAACCGTGCGTGAGGCACTGAACACCAAGGGCTTGGCCAAGTCACAAATCACCATCCTGGATGCACTGCTGAAGCTGCGCCAGGTGTGCTGCGACCCCAAACTGCTCAAGCTCGACGCGGCCAAAAAGGTCAAAACCTCCGCCAAGCTGGAGCACCTGATGGAGCTGCTGCCCGAGATGCTGGGCGAGGGGCGGCGAATCCTGCTGTTCTCGCAGTTCACCAGCATGCTCACCCTGATTGAGGCCGAGCTCAAAAAGCGCGGCATTCCGTGGGTCAAGCTCACCGGCCAAAGCCAGAACCGAGAGGCTCTGGTCGAGCAGTTCACCTCCGGCCAGGTCCCCTTGTTTTTGATCAGCCTGAAAGCCGGCGGCGTGGGCCTGAACCTGCCCCTGGCCGACACAGTCATTCACTACGACCCTTGGTGGAACCCGGCCGTGGAGACCCAAGCCACCGACCGCGCCCACCGGCTGGGTCAAAAACAAAGCGTGTGGGTGGTCAAGCTGGTGGCGCAGGGCACGATTGAGGAGCGCATTCTGGCGTTGCAAGCCCGTAAGGCCGAGCTGGCGAGCAGCATGTACAGCGAATCGGTCGGGCGCAAGGCGCCGCTGTTCAATGAAAACGACCTGGCAGAGCTGCTTAAGCCGCTATCGTTTTGATCAATAAAAACAATATAAAACGCCGACTAGAGGCTGATTTCATGAAAATTTCGACCTTTTTTAACTTTACCGGCCCCGCCCTAGGCCAACGGGCCCCATGAGCCCCAACCTACTCGCCCTGGGCGCCATCGCCCTGTGGGGCACGCTGGCTGCGCTGGGCGTGGCGCTCAAGCACGTGCCACCTTTTTTGCTGACCGGCCTGGCCTTGCTGGTGGGCAGCCTGATCGCCCTGCCACTCTCGGGCTTTCGGCTCTCACAGTGGAAGGTGCCGCTGAGCACTCTGGCGCTGGGCGTGTATGGCCTGTTTGGTTTTCACTTTTTGCTGTTTTTGGCGCTGCGCCATGCCCCACCCGTTCAGGCGAACCTGGTGAACTACCTGTGGCCGCTGCTGATGGTGGTGCTGGCGCCAGTGGTTCTGCCCGGCATGAGGCTCAGCGCAATGCATGTGGCTGCCGCTCTGCTGGGGTTTGCGGGCGCAGCAGTGGTGATTTTGGGCGGCTCTGGCCCGGCCGAGGCCACACCGGGCGCGACCGACTGGGCTTGGGGGTATGTGCCCGCGCTGGGCTCGGCGCTGATTTGGTCCACCTATTCCTTACTGACCCGGCGTGTCGCGGCGTTTCCCACGGCGGCGATCGGGGGCTTTGCGCTGGTGTCGGGAGTCTTGTCTTTGCTGTGCCACGTCTGGCTGGAGCCCGCCGTTGAATTGAGTGCACGTGACGGCCTGCTGATCGCCATCATGGGCCTGGGGCCGATGGGTGCGGCGTTTTTCCTGTGGGACAAGGCGCTCAAAATCGGGGATGCCCGCCTGATCGGCATTCTGAGCTACCTCACGCCGCTCTTGTCCACTGCCTTGCTCATCGCGGTCAGCGGCCGGGCCTTGACCTGGAATGTCGCGCTGGCCGCCGTCATGATTGTGGGCGCCGCCATTTTGGGTACACGCAGCCGGTAAAAAATCGCGCGGGGGACCGCGGATTCGATTGCACAATCTGCGCATGATCCATCTACCCGACATCGAAGCCGCCGCCGGCCGCCTACAAGGCCACCTGCTGCGCACCCCTTGCGTGGCCTCCAGAACCCTCTCTGACATCACCGGTGCGCAGGTGTTTCTCAAGTTTGAGAACCTGCAGTTCACGGCCTCCTTCAAGGAGCGGGGCGCGTGCAATAAGCTGGCGCAACTCACGCCCCAGGAGCGCCAGCGCGGCGTGATTGCCATGAGTGCCGGCAACCATGCCCAAGGCGTGGCTTACCACGCACAGCGCCTGGGTTTGCGCGCCGTGATCGTGATGCCGCGCTTCACGCCGGGCGTCAAAGTGGAGCGCACACGCGGTTTTGGGGCCGAGATCGTGCTGCATGGTGACACCCTGGACGAAGCCCGCGCCCACGCGCTGATGCTGGCCGAGCAACAGCAACTGGTCTTTGTGCACCCCTATGACGATGCCGACATCGTGGCCGGGCAAGGCACAGTGGGCTTGGAGATGATGCAGGACGTGCCTGATCTGGACACGCTGGTGGTCGCCATCGGCGGCGGCGGCCTGATCGCCGGCATGGCCACCGCCGCGAAGGCGATCAAGCCCGGCATCGAAATCATTGGCGTGCAAACCACGCGCTTTCCGGCCATGTTCAATGCCATCAAAGGCACGCACCACCCGCAGGGCAACAGCAGCATTGCCGAAGGCATTGCAGTGGGCACCCCCGGCAAAATTGCCCAAGCCATCGTCAAACAGCACGTCGATGACCTGCTGCTGGTCGACGAGGGCGACATCGAGCAGGCCATCGTGATGCTGCTGGAAGTCGAGAAAACCCTGGTTGAAGGCGCGGGCGCGGCGGGCCTGGCCTGCCTGTTGAAATACCCCGAGCGCTTCAAGGGCAAGAAGGTCGGGCTGGTGCTGTGCGGCGGCAACATCGACCCCCTGCTGCTCGCGGCCATCATTGAGCGCGGCATGGTGCGCGCAGGCAGGTTGGCCCGCATCCGGGTGAGCGCGCGGGACATCCCTGGCTCGCTGGCCAAAATCACCACCACCGTGGCCGAAGCCGGCGCCAACATTGACGAGGTGCACCACCAGCGGGCGTTCACCACGCTGGCGGCCCAAAATGTCGAGATTGAGCTGGTCATCCAGACCCGCGGGCCCCAGCATATTGCCGATGTGCTGGCCCAGTTGCTCGCCGTCGGGCTTGAGGCCCAGGTGATCCGCTAGTAAAATCAAACCAACTGCACATTTGATAACTTAAGGAAACACCATGTCCAAACCTGCTGCCCACACTGAATCCACGTCGTCCGATCCGGTTGAAGACGTGGTGGGTTACATGCCCATCGTCTTGCCTTTGGTGGGCGGCGTGCTGATGTTTTTGCTGGCGTTCATT
>JAUXQA010000455.1 GCA_030683195.1 Rhodoferax sp.
TGCGCGGCCCCATGCGCGGCAGCCCCGTACCCCAGATGCTGGGGCCGGCAAAACCCGCCCCTACCTCCACCCACTCTTGTAGTTTCTCTAGCGGCACCAGCTTGCCCTTGGCCACGCCATGGAGGTCACAAAACTGGGTGAGCACAGAGTGCACGCCCTGGGCTTGCAGGGTGCGAATAGTATCGGCGTAGTTATGCATGAAATTGGCCTCTATCCCTTATGGAATATGCGCGAGCAGCTATCAAATCAGGAGTAATGAAAACCCAAGCCGCGGCAGTGGCACGGCTGAAAGAGCTCACACCGGGCTGTCGATGCGAATCCAGGTGGTCTTGGTTTCGGTGTATTTGTCGAAGGCGTGCAGGGACTTGTCGCGCCCTACCCCGCTTTGTTTGTAGCCGCCAAACGGCACAGTGATGTCGTCTTCGTCATACTGGTTCACGTGCACCGTACCAGCGCGCAATGCGCGCGCCACACCATGGGCCTTGTTCAAATCGCTGGTCCACACGCCGGCCTGCAGGCCGTAGACGCTGGCGTTGGCCATGCGCACCACCTCGGCCGTTTCGCTGAAGGAAAGTACCGACAGCACCGGGCCAAAGATTTCTTCACGCGCAATCGTCATGTCACCACGCACGCCGTCAAACACCGTGGGCTGCACATAACAACCGCCGGTGGACTGCAGCACCTGCTCGCCACCTGCCAGCAGCTTGGCGCCTTCGGCCTTGCCGCTTTCGATGTAGCGCAGCACCGTATTCATTTGCACCGTGTCCACCAGCGCGCCCATCACTGTGTCGGGCAAGGTGGGGTTGGCCGGTGCATAGGCGGGTACCAGCGCCAACGCCTTCTCCAGGAACTTCTCCTTGATGCTGTCCTGCACATACAGGCGCGAAGGCGCATTGCAGCTCTCACCCTGATTGAAGAAGATGCTGCCCACGGCTGCCTCCACCGCACGATCCAGGTTGGGGCAATCGGCAAACACGATGTTGGGCGACTTGCCGCCCAGCTCGGTCCAGGCGCGTTTGAGGTTGCTTTGCCCGGCCATCACATGGATTTGTTTGCCCACGCGTGTGGAGCCGGTGAAAGCGATGCAGTCCACATCCATGTGCGAGGCCAGCGGCGAGCCGGCCTCGGGGCCAAAGCCCGGCACCACGTTAAATACCCCATCGGGAATACCGGCCTCCAGCGCCAAGTCGGCCAGGCGCAGCGCCGTGAGTGGCGATTTTTCGCTGGGTTTGAGCACCACGCTGTTGCCCACGGCCAGCGCCGGCGCGATCTTCCAGGCCGCCATGATCATCGGGTAGTTCCAGGGCACCACCACGCCCACCACACCCACCGGCTCACGCGTGATGAGGGCCAGCGCGGTATCAGCCGTGGGTGCAATTTCGTCGTACACCTTGTCTACCGCCTCGCCGTACCAGCGGATACAGTTGGCAGCACTGTTCACGTCCACCGCGCGGGCGTACTTCACGGGCTTGCCCATGTCCATCGTTTCGGTCAGGGCCAGTGCATCGGCGTTTTCCAGCAGCAGGTCGGCAAACTTGACCATGATGCGTTTGCGCTGCGCAGGCGGCAGGCCGCGCCAGCGTTTGTCGTCAAAAGCCGCGCGGGCGGCGCCTACCGCTCGGTCAATGTCGGCCGCACCACACTGCGCCACCTCGGTCAGCACGCGCCCGTCCACCGGCGAGATACTCTGGAAAGTGGCACCACTCAGGGCGGCCACACGCTGGCCGCCAATCACGGCGCGCCCATCAAACTGCAATTGGCTCATGTCGTCCTCGTTGTTGTCTGCCGCCTCGATGGGACGGTGGGTTTCAGCGCGGGGCGCTTTCGGCCCGCGTGGCCG
>JAUXQA010000460.1 GCA_030683195.1 Rhodoferax sp.
CATGCTGATTCATCCTGAAATTAACCCGGTTGCACTGCAACTCGGACCCTTGGCCGTCCATTGGTATGGCCTGACTTACCTCGCCGCCTTTGGCTTGTTCATGTTGCTGGGCTTTCGGCGCTTGCGTCATCCGCCCTTTGCCGCCATCACGGGTGAGGGCGCCTGGAGCCGCCGGGATGTGGAAGATATTTTGTTTTTGGGCGTGATGGGTGTGGTGCTCGGCGGGCGTGTGGGCTACTGCCTGTTTTACAAGCCAGCCTACTACCTGAGCCATCCGCTGGAGATTTTTGCAGTCTGGCAGGGTGGCATGAGTTTTCATGGGGGCATGCTCGGCGTGATCGTGGCCATGGTCTGGTTTGCCCGCTCGCGCCACAAGCCCTGGATGCAAGTGGCTGATTTTGTGGCCCCCTGTGTACCCACCGGCCTGGCTGCGGGGCGAATTGGCAACTTCATCAATGGCGAGTTGTGGGGCCGGGTCAGCAGCCCGGACCTGCCTTGGGGCATGGTGTTTCGCGGTGCGGGTGATTTGCCACGGCATCCGTCGCAGCTGTATCAGTTCTTGCTGGAAGGTCTGCTGTTGTTTGTGCTGCTCTGGTTTTACGCGAGCAAAGAGCGCAAAGAGGGCCAGGTAGCTGCCATGTTCCTGGTGGGTTATGGCGTCTTTCGCTTTGTGGCGGAATTTTTTCGTGAGCCCGACGCGCATTTGGGCATCTTGTCCCTGGGCTTGAGCATGGGGCAGTGGTTGTGCGTGCCCATGATTCTGGGTGGATTGCTCTTGTGGCGGTGGGCGCAATTGCGCACCGCCCGCTGATGGCCGATTTTCGAGCAGACTGAGGGTTTATCCCGAGAGAAAATGCCTTGCAGCTTTTCTCTTTGGTTTTCATAATTATGCGTAATTATGAAAACCTGTTCCTTAAACTACGCCCGTGACAACGATCATTGGTCGTCACGTTGAGCCTCTGATGCGCCTGGTTCACAACTCCCTGCATGAAGAAGTGGCTGTGTTGCTGCGCGACCAGATTTTTGACGGCAGCCTGGCCCCGGGCAGCTTTATTGACGAGGTCGCCCTGTGCGAGACCCTGAAGATTTCCCGCACCCCTTTGCGTGAGGCGCTCAAGGTGCTTGCCGTTGAAGGGCTTGTGCGCCACGAGCCGCGCCGGGGAAGTTTTGTGAATGAGGTGACAGAGCAGGACCTGGACGAGATTTTTCCGGTCATGGCCTTGCTGGAAGGGCGCTGTGCCTTTGAGGCCGCTCGCCATGCCAGTGACGCCGATATTGCCGCGCTGGATGTTCTGCACGAACGCCTGAAGGCGCACGCCGGTGCCGGGCGCATTAACGATTACTACGCCACCAACTTCAACATTCATGAGGCCATCATCACGTTGGCCAACAACCGCTGGTTGGCGATGGTCATCGCGGATTTGCGCAAAATTCTCAAACTTGCACGCTTGCAGCAGCTGCGCGCGCCGGGTCGCCTGGCGCAAAGCCTGAACGAGCACCTGGCGATTTACGCCGCGTTGCGCGCCCGCGACTGTGAAGGCGCTGATGCGGCGATGCGCACCCACCTTACCCGCCAGCGTGAAGCGCTGCGCGAATTGGCCCGAGATCAAAAAAGCAGGCAACTGGCATGAATACTTCAGACTGGATCAGTCGCAACGTCTCCAAACTGCTTCCGGCGACGGCTTTAAAGCAAAATAAGCCTCTAGCCGCCGAATCCATTGCGGTGGGTGCTATGAATACAGTGGCGCCAAGTGACGTCGCTGCGACCAGCCCGAAGCCAGCCGCACCCCTGATCGGAGCTGCAGCAGGTCAAGCCGCACCGCGTGTGCCTGCACGTTCCACGCAAGAGCGTCTGGCCGGCACCTTGCGTCGCAAGGAGGAGGCGTTGTCGCCCCGTGAGCTGCGCCGTATGCTGGCCGAGTTGCAGGCGGTGGTGGACAACCAGGTGAGCGAGGTTGAGGGCGGCTTGCGCGCCAAGACCCTTACCCACTGGTATGCCAAGGCTGACCCGGCGCAGCGGCGCGACTTTTGGCTGCTGATGAGCGAGCAGTTCACGGCCGATCCCGGCACGGTCAAGCAGGCTCAGGCGCGTTTTGCCGCCGCGGTGGGCACGCCTGATGAGGCGGCCGCAGAGGTGCAGTACCGGCGCGCGACTGTCTCGCCGCGCAGGCGCCTGCTCCAGCGCTTCAGTGCGTTCCCCGAGGGCATCCGGTTTTTGGTGGATTTGCGGGCCGACATGCTGCCTCAGCTCAAGTCCGACAAGCGCCTGCAGGCCCTGGATGTGGAGATGGAGTACATGTTCTCCACTTGGTTTGACGTGGGTTTTCTGGACCTGCGGCGCATCAGCTGGGATTCTCCAGCCTCGTTGATCGAAAAGCTCATCAAGTACGAGGCGGTTCACGACATCAAGAGCTGGGCCGACATGAAAAACCGGCTCGACTCGGACCGGCGCTGCTACGGTTTTTTTCACCCTCGCTTGGCCGATGAGCCTCTGATTTTTGTGGAGGTGGCGCTGATTGGCGACATGGCAGCCAGCATCACGCCCTTGCTGGACGAATCGGCAGATGCCAGCGACTTGAGCAAGGCCACCACCGCTATCTTTTACTCCATCAGCAACACCCAGACCGGGCTGCGGGGCGTGAGCTTTGGTGACTCGTTGATCAAGCGCGTGGTGGAAACTCTGAAGACCGAGTTCCCCAGGCTCAAGACCTTTGCCACACTGTCGCCCATTCCCGGTTTCAGGGGCTGGCTGGGCAAGCATGCCACGGCCATGCTGGAGCGGCTGCCCGAGAAAGCACGCGCAGAATTGGCGCAAGCCCTTGCATGTGAGGCAGTGACTGCTACGCAATTGTTGGCTGTTGCAGACAAGCCGCTAGCACTGGACGCCAAGTCGCCCGTGCGCCAGTGGCTGATGCAGTGCGCCGCCCACTATTTGGCACGGGAAATGGCCGGCGACCAGCCACTGGACCCCGTGGCACGCTTTCACCTGGGCAATGGCGCTCGGGTTGAGCGCCTGAACTGGGCGGGCGACCCCTCTCCCAAGGGCCTCAAGCAGTCCTGTGGCCTCATGGTCAATTATTTGTACGACCTGAAGCGCCTGGACAAACACAGGGAACAATTGGCGAATAAGAAAATTCCCATTTCAAGTGCAATCAATGATTTGAAATTTTGAGGGAAACGGTTTTTAAAATTTCACAACAACAGGAGACAAAATGAATTCAATCCAAATATCAACCCCCACAAGCAGCCCCACCCGCCGCCACGTTTTGAAGGTGGCCGCGGCAGGGCTGGCCGGCAGCGTCCTGCCTTGGCACGCTCAGGCCCAGGCCCAGGCTTCGGCCTGGCCGACGAAGCCGGTAACTCTGGTGGTGCCGTTTCCGGCTGGTGGCGGTACGGATGCCTTCGCGCGACCGTTGTCGGCGCAGTTCTCCAAGATGACCGGCAAGCAACTCATCATTGACAACCGGGGTGGTGCCGGTGGCACGGTAGGTGCCAGCATTGCCGCCAAGGCCGCGCCGGACGGCTACACGCTTTTCATGGGCGCGGTGCACCATGCCATTGCGCCGTCGATGTACGCCAAGCTGGACTACGACATCGAAAAAGACTTTGTGCCCCTGGCTCTGATGGCCAACGTGCCGCAGGTGCTGGTGGTCAATCCGCGCCTGATTCCCGGTGATTTCAAGGCCTTTATGGCCCAGGTGCGTCAGGCCCCGGGCAGCCTGAACTACGGCTCGGCCGGTGGCGGCACCTCCCACCATCTGGCGGGCGAGTTGTTCAAGCTGCAAACCAAAACCTTCATTACCCACATTCCGTACCGTGGTGCCGGCCCGGCCCTGCAAGACCTGATTGCAGGCAATGTGCAAATGATGTTTGACGGCCTGGGTTCTTCTGCTACCCACATCAAGAGCGGGCGCATCAAGGCTTTGATGGTCTCGGGTACCAAGCGCAACCCGGCGTTTCCGGATGTGCCGTGCGCCGCCGAACTGGGTTTGCCAGACTACACCGTGTCCACCTGGTATGGCCTGTGGGCTCCCAAGGGAACCCCGGCCGACATGCAGGCCCGGATTGTCGAAGAAATGCGCCGTGCCACGGCCTCCGATGAACTCAAGGTCATTTGGGCCAGCAATGGCGCCGAGTTTGGCAGCCTCACACCGCCGCAGTTTGGCAATTTTGTGAGCTCGGAAGTCAAGCGCTGGGCAGCTGTTGTCAAGGCCTCTGGCGCCAAACTGGACTGAAGGTGATGGTGCCCGGCACACTCCGTTTTGAGCAGGTGGGTCCGCTGGCGCGGATCACCCTGTGCCATACCCACCGCTTTAACGCCATGACGCGCCTGATGTGGCGCGAACTGCGCGTGGCGTTTGAACATGTGCAGCTCAGTCAGGACATCCGCTGTGTGGTGGTGGCCGGGGAGGGCAGCCATTTTTGCTCCGGGGGCGATATTTCGGAGTACGCAGCCTTTCGGTTCCAGGAAGCCAGCCTGCGCGAATTTCATGAGGGTGACGTATGGGGTGGCCTGCAGGCCATGCTGGACTGCGACGTGCCCATCGTGGCGCAGATTGCCGGCAACTGCATGGGTGCGGGCGTGGAGATTGCCAGCTGTTGCGACATCCGCGTGAGCGCGCAATCGGCCCGGTTTGGTGCGCCGATTGCCAAACTGGGTTTCCCGATGGCCCCGCGCGAGGCGGCCTTGGTGGCGCGCGAGGTGGGCGCTGTGATGGCGCGCCAGATGCTGCTGGAGGCCGCCCTGTTTGGTGCCCACGATCTGAAAGCCGCCGGTTTTTTGAGCCGGGTGGTGGATGACGACGCTCTGGATGCCGAGGTGCAGGCCACTGCGCTGCGCATCGCCGCCCTGGCGCCTCAAGCCGCCCGCATGAATAAACAGACGTTGAGGGAGTTAAATCAGCCTCTAGCCGGCGTATCTAGTGGTTTTTCACATCATAAAAAAGTAGTGAAAAGTACGCTAAACCCTTACGCTTACGCCAACAGTGCGGAGCACCGCGAGGGCATCCAGGCTTTCCTGGACAAGCGAAAACCTGCATTTTGACGTTTTCACCACTGCACGACTCAATTGAACAAGCGACCCCAGAACATGACACCGTTACACAACGACAACCTCTTTGCGGCCCTGCGCGCCGCGTTCCCGAGCAACCTGGACGCTCAAGCCATCGAGACTGATAACGGCCTGTCTTACACCTGGCAAGACCTGGAGCGGGCTACCGCCATGATGGCCAACCTGCTGGCCTCGTTGGGCCTGCCCGAAGGTGCCCGGATTGCCGTGCAGGTCGTAAAATCAGTGGAAGCCATGGTGCTGTATCTGGCCACTTTGCGTGCGGGCTATGTGTTTTTGCCGCTCAACACGGCCTACAAAAGCGCCGAGATTGAATATTTCATCGGCAATGCCGAGCCGGCGGTGGTCGTGTGCAGCAGCAAGAAGTTC
>JAUXQA010000471.1 GCA_030683195.1 Rhodoferax sp.
ATGGGCAGCCAGAAAAACATCTCCAGGCCCTTGAGCGGGTCCTTGCCCAGGGCGATGAACATCAACGTGCCGAGCATCACCGTGATCAAGAGGGCCAGCACCGGCGAGCCGTAGCTCCAGGCCGCAGAGGGCTGGGGGCGGGCTTCAAGCTTGAGCATGCTGGCCTCCTGGCTGGTCTGCAGAAAACAGGGCTTGCCCTTTGACTGCAGCCGTCAATTCGACGGCTGCCGGACTGGCAAGATGCGCCTGCACCTCCTCATGCCACAGGCCGCTCATCCACTCGCCGATGCGGGCCACCGTGGCCTGGGCAATCGGCACCGAGGGTGACAAGCGCCCTCGCGCAATCACGTGCAGGCGGTCGCTCAACTCGAACAACTCATCGAGTTCTTCACTGACGACCAGCACCGCACAACCGGCATCGCGCAGGGCCAGAATTTCGCCGCGAATCTGCGCCGCAGCGCCGACATCCACCCCCCAGGTGGGCTGAGAAACAATGAACAATTTGGGCTTGGCATCAATCTCGCGGCCCACAATGAATTTTTGCAAATTGCCACCGGAAAGTGAGCGCGCGGCCGAACGCGGGCCGCTGGCTTTGACGTTGAAACGGCGAATGATCTCGGCCGCGTGGGCTTCAAGCCGATCAGTCCGGATCCAGCCTCCAGCAAAACGCGGGTTGGAGATCGACTCATGGCGGGTCAACAACATATTGTGGGCCAGGCCCAGGGTAGGCACAGCGCCCCGGCCCAGGCGTTCTTCGGGCACAAAATGCAGGCCCAGCTTGCGCCGCTCACCGGGGTGCAGGCCCGACACATCGATGCCCTCCATACATATAGCGCCCGGGCTGGCGAGCACGTCTTCACCGGAAAGCGCGTAAAGCAACTCTTTTTGGCCGTTACCCGAAACGCCGGCAATGCCCACCACCTCGCCTGCATTCACTTGCAATGAGATGCCCTCCAGGTCTACCCCGAACTGGTCTTCCCGGGACAGCCTGAGATCCTTGACCTGCAGCACGGGAGCGCCTACGTGAGGCGCCCTGCGCGTCAGGAGCGCGGGCTCGGCCCCGATCATCATTTTGGACAGAGAGGCATTGGTTTCCTCACCGGGGTTGCACACGCCGGTCACCTTGCCACCGCGCAACACCGTGCAGGCATTGCACAGCTCGCGAATCTCGTGCAGCTTGTGGCTGATGTACAAAATGCTGCAGCCCTCGCTGGCCAGCTTTTTGAGCACCACAAACAACTTCTCGACCGCCTGGGGGGTGAGCACCGAGGTGGGCTCATCCAGTATCAACAGCTGCGGGTTGGTGAGCAGGGCGCGGATGATCTCCACCCGCTGCATCTCGCCCACGCTCAAGGTGTGCACCGGGCGGCTGGGGTCAATGCCCAGCCCGTACTCCGAGGCCTTGGCCACAATGCTGCGGGTGACCTCGGCCAAGGTCAGGGTTTTGCTCAAGCCCAGCCACACGTTCTCGGCCACGGTGATGGTGTCAAACAGGCTGAAGTGCTGAAACACCATGCTGATGCCAAGCGCCCTCGCCTCCTGCGGGTTGCGAATGACCACCGGTTTGCCGTTGAACACCACGGTGCCGGCATCGGGCTTGACCGAGCCGTAAATGATTTTCATCAACGTGGACTTGCCAGCGCCGTTTTCGCCCAGCACCGCATGGGTTTCGCCAGGTTGCACCGTCAGGCTCACGTCGCTATTGGCCACCACACCGGGATACACCTTGGTGATGCGGGAGAGTTGGAGTCTTGGACTGCTCATGGCGCGTTGGGTTTCTCGTTTTTCTTCAAGGTGGCGGCAACGGACTTGACCCGCTCACGCAGCCAGCGGTTGGCGGCGGAGGTGTGGGTACGTTCGTGCCAGAGCTGGTAATACATCATGCGAGGAAACTCGATCGGAGAAGCCAGAATTTTCAGAGGCAAACTGTCCACGTAACGCTCGCAGTATTGGCGACCCGTCGTCAATACAAGCAATGTTGATGCCACCATGGCCGGAATCAGCCCAAAGTGCGGGCAGCGTGCCGTGATGTTACGCACCCAACCCTGAGACGCCAGGTAGTCGTCAATCACCCCCTTGGCGCCCGGATGCGTGGCCGTGGGGGCAATGTGGTCGGCAGCCAACCAGGCGTCACGGTCCCAACCGCGACGCACCGCCGGATGGTTGCTGGCCACCAGACTGACCACCTCGTCGCCAAACAAACGCCCCAGGTGCAGGTCGTCCGGTGGCGTGGCCCAGTTGCCGATCACCACGTCCACATCACCCTGTGCCAACTGGCTGCGGTAATCCGAGGCGCCAGAGAGCGGATGAATCTCGATGTGGCACATCGGTGCCTGTGATTTGATTTGCGCGACCAACTGGGGCAAAAACAGCGGGTCCAGGTAGTCGCTGGCTGCAACGCGAAAGGTGTTGGTGGCGGTGGCGGGCTCAAAACCCCGGGCATCAGAAAACAGCATTTCGGCTGCCCGCAAAATGCTGGCGGCAGGCTCCACCATGCGCAGCGCCGCTTCGGTGGGCACCATACTGGCGCCAGATCGTACGAGCAAAGAGTCTCCAGAAAAGTCACGCAAACGTTTGAGCGACGCGCTCACCGCCGGCTGGTGCATGCCCAGTCGGATGGCGGCTTTGGAGACGCTGCGTTCGGTTAACACGGTGTGAAGGACCCTGATCAAATGAAGGTCTATCTTGTCGAAAAGGGCGTGGTCTCTCATACCTGGGTGTACATGGGTGTCATATGCTAGCGCTTATGGGCGGGTTGTCACTCCTGTCATACCCTCAAGCAGAAAGCACGAGCTGAACCGTTGAAAGTTACTGGACACGCCCAAAACCATGAATAACCAAGTCATTCAATTTATTCGCCGAGGCGAAATGGTGTCGCTGCGCAATGTACCACCCACCCGCACCCTGCTGGAGGTGCTGCGCGAAGACCTGCACTGCACCGGCACCAAAGAAGGCTGCAATGAGGGCGACTGCGGTGCCTGCACCGTGGTGCTGGGTGAGGCACAGGGTGAGCACATCAAATACAGCGCGGTGAACAGTTGCATCCGGATGGCGCATTCAGTCAACGGCCTGGCGCTGTGGACGGCTGAGGACATCGCGGCCCAGGACGGCACGCTTCACCCGGCCCAGCAAGCGATGGTGGCGCAGCACGCCAGCCAGTGCGGTTTTTGCACGCCGGGGTTTGTCATGAGTTTGTTTGGCATGTACCAAAACCATGTGTGCCAGGGGCAAACCATCAGCCGGGAACTGGCGCAAGAAGAACTCTCGGGCAACCTGTGCCGGTGCACCGGCTACCGCTCGATTCTGGACGCCGCACAAGCGATGGCGCAGCTGCCGCCGGTGCGTGTGGATGAGTCTGATTTGCTATTGAAGTTGAATACACTCAGGCAATCAACACGCCGGCTAGAGGCCCATTTTTCGTATATTTCTCCTCTAACGCTGCCTGAACTGCTGGAAGCCCGCGCCGACCATCCGCAAGCCCAAATTGTGGCTGGCTGCACCGATGTGGGCCTGTGGGTCAACAAGATGCACATGCAGTTTGAGCAGGTGCTTGATGTGAGCCGGGTAGCCGAGTTGCGTCGCGTGGAAGACGACCCGCACCACCTCGCCATTGGCGCGGCCGTGACCCTTACCGACGCCTTTGCCGCCCTGGTGGCTGACCGGCCACAATTGCACACCTTTGCCACCCGCTTTGCCGGGCTGCCGGTGCGCAACTCGGGCACGCTGGGGGGCAATGTAGCCAATGGCTCGCCCATTGGGGACTCGATGCCGTTGCTGATTGCGCTGGGGGCCAGCGTGGTGCTGATGAGCCAACGCGCAGGAAGCATTCACCACCGTGACATGCCGCTGGAGCAGCTCTACACCGGCTACCGGAAAAACGTGATCGCCGCCGACGAGGTGCTGGCCTGGATCAAGGTGCCCAAGGCCACGCCGACAGAGTTGTGCCGGGTCTACAAAATCTCCAAGCGTTTTGACGACGACATCTCGGCGGTGTGTCTGGCCCTTAACCTGCAGATCACAGACGGCCGGGTGATGCACGCCTCCATTGGGGTAGGCGGGGTTGCGGCCACGCCGGTGCGCGCCAGCCAGACTGAGGCCGCCTTGCGCGGCCAGCCTTGGACTTTGGAGACCGTAAAGACTGCCATGGCGACTTTGCGCGGCGAGTTTTCACCCATCTCGGACATGCGCGCCAGCGCCAGTTACCGCGTACAGGTACTGGGCAACTTGCTGCAGCGCTTCTGGCTGGAAAGCCAGGGCCTGCAAAGCATCAACCTGGAATCTTTTACCCTGAAGGAGGCCGCGCTATGAAGCCCGTTTTGACTCGCACGGCCCCGGCCAGCGGCACCTCGGTAGCGCATGAGAGTGCACACGCCCAAGTGGCGGGAGCAGTCACCTACGTGGACGACATTCCCGAGGTGCGTGGCACCTTGTATGCAGCGCCCATCCTGTCCACCGTGGCCCACGGCACGCTGCGCGGTGTGGAAATCAGCGCGGCGCTGGCCATGCCCGGCGTGCGGGACATGATTTTGACGCGCGACATTCCGGGCGACCCGATGCTGGCCGCCTTTGCCGGTGATGAACCCATCTTTGCC
>JAUXQA010000480.1 GCA_030683195.1 Rhodoferax sp.
ACCGCCGGGCGCACCACCGGAATACCCAGCAAATCGGCCTGAAACTGCATCAACAGGTTGTTGATGCAGGCACCACCGTCAACCCGCAACTCGGCCACGGAAACTCCACCCGCCTGCACGGCGTCCCGGCTCATGGCTTGCAGGAGCGCGGCGCTCTGGAATGCAATGCTTTCCAGGGAGGCGCGCGCAATGTGCGCAAGTGTGCTGCCCCGCGTCAGCCCGGTGATGGTGCCCCGCGCATCGGGTTTCCAGTAGGGGGCACCCAGCCCGGTGAAGGCGGGTACCACCATCACGCCGCCAGCGTCCGGCACGCTTTCGGCCAGCGCCTGTACTTCCCCACTGTGGGGAATGGCCTGCAAGCCGTCGCGCAGCCATTGCACTACCGCACCGCCCACAAAGACGCTGCCCTCCATGGCGAATTCGGTCTGCGCGCTGGCCTGCGCCGCACTGGTGGTGATGAGTCCGTTGTGCGAGGTCTGAAACGTGCCGCCAGTGTGCATGAGCATGAAGCAACCGGTGCCGTAGGTGTTTTTGACCATACCGGCTTTGAAGCAGGCTTGGCCAAACAAGGCGCTTTGCTGGTCGCCAGCCACACCGCCGATGGGGATGGCATGGCCCAGCAGGTGGGGCGCGACTTCGCCATAGAGCGCGCTGGAGGGTTTAACCTCAGGCATCAGGCAAGCCGGAATGTCGAGGGCCTGTAGCAACTCGGGGTCCCACTGGTTGCTGTGCACGTTGAAGAGCATGGTGCGCGAGGCGTTGCTGACATCAGTGGTGTGCACGGCGCCGTCGGTCAGGCGCCAGATCAGCCAGGCGTCCACGGTGCCAAAGGCCAGCTCGCCGTTGGCAGCCTGTTCCCGGGCGTGGGGCACGTTGTCCAGAATCCATTTGAGTTTGGTGCCGGAGAAATATGCATCCACCAGCAAGCCGGTTTTGGCATGAATGAGGTCCGCCAGACCGCGTTCGCGCAGATCGACACAGGTGGGTTCGGCGCGTCGGTCTTGCCACACGATGGCGTTGTGAATTGGCAGGCCTGTCTTGCGGTTCCAGACCACGGTGGTTTCACGCTGGTTGGTGATGCCGATGGCGCGAACCTGATGGGCCTGAATCCCCGCTTTGGCGAGGGCATCGCGCGCCGTGGCGAGCTGGGTGCGCCAAATTTCCTGAGGATCGTGTTCAACCCAGCCCGGCTGCGGGTAAATTTGGGGTAACTCCAGCTGCGACTGGGCCACTACGCGGCCCTCAACGTTGAACACGATGCTGCGCGAGCTGGAGGTGCCCTGGTCAAGTGCAAGTAGGTAGGTCATGGCGATTGGCATTGGTTCGGTGAAAGGATATGCGGCGACCCGAAGGGCAGACCGGTTCAGGTCAGAGACACCTCAAGGCGCACCTGGGCTTCAGTCAGCAGGGCAGGAAACGGGTCTGGCGGAGTCGCATCGGTGAACAGGCGGTCAATTTGCGACAGGTTGGCTACTTCGACCATGGCGGGGCGGTTGAATTTGCTGATGTCTGCGGCCAGCCAGACTTCCCGTGCGTGAGAAATGATGGTCTGCGACACCTTCACCTCTCGGTAATCAAAATCGCGCAGGGAGCCGTCTGCCTCGATCCCGGAAATCCCGATCAAGGCTATGTCCACCTTGAACTGCCGTATGAAATCCACGGCGGCTTCCCCAACGATGCCTTGGTCTCGTCCCCGCACCACGCCACCCACCACAATCACTTCACATTTCGGGTTGGTGCTAAGGACGCTTGCTACATTGAGATTGTTGGTTATGACCCGCAAGCCGGTGTGCTGGCGTAGCGCGCGGGCAATGGCCTCGGTGGTGGTGCCGATGTTCAGAATGAGCGAGCAGTCGTTGGGCACGGCAGCGGCGACAGCACGGGCAATGCGCTGCTTGCCATCTGCGTTGAGGCTCTCTCGGTGCTGGTGGGCTATGTTTTCAATCGTCGAACTGGGTACCCGCACCCCTCCATGAAAGCGTGTCAGCAGCCCTTCGTCAGCCAGGCGCTGCACATCCCGGCGTACGGTTTGCAGCGTCACGCCGAGGGCGTCGGCTAGTTGCTCCACCGTGACCGAGCCTTGGGCGCGGACGGCGCCAAGCAAGGTGAGTTGTCGGGGGTTTGGATTCATCGTGTGTTTGTATCCCAAATGTCAGGTGGAATGGACTTTAAAACGAATCAAAAAGAATAAACATAGGGTAAATACCCGGTAAAAACGAATTGAAACGAACAATAATTATCCAAATCGAAATTTCATTCGGTCATCCACTCAATTCATAAAGGTAGCGTGATGCAGTTGACTCTTGAGGGCATCAGCAAAAAGGTCGGACCACAAACCTGGCTGTACGACATGAGCCTGGCGCCGCGCAGCGGGGCCGTGACGGTCTTGCTGGGTGCCACCCAGTCGGGTAAGACCAGCCTGATGCGCATCATGGCCGGCTTGGATGTGCCAACCGCCGGGCAGGTCCGGGTGGATGGTCAAAGCGTGGTGGGAATGCCGGTGCGGGAGCGTAACGTCGCCATGGTGTACCAGCAGTTCATCAACTATCCGTCACTCAAGGTGCGTGACAACATCGCCTCGCCTTTGAAGCTGCGCGGTGAAAAGGGCATCGATCAGCGGGTGCGGGAACTGGCCGAGAAGCTGCATATCGAGATGTTCCTTGATCGCTACCCGTCCGAGTTGTCAGGCGGACAGCAGCAGCGCGTGGCGCTGGCGCGTGCCTTGGCCAAGGGGGCCCCTTTGATGCTGCTCGACGAGCCGCTGGTGAATCTGGATTACAAGTTGCGTGAAGAGCTGCGCGATGAGTTGAGTGCCTTGTTTGCAGTCGGCAACTCTACGGTGATTTACGCCACAACCGAGCCTGGTGAGGCACTGTTGCTCGGCGGCTATACCGCCGTCCTGGATGCGGGCGAGTTGCTGCAATACGGCCCGACGGCGGAGGTGTTTCATAACCCCAAGTCGTTGCGCGTGGCCCGTGCGTTCAGCGATCCGCCCATGAATTTGTTGACGGCGACCAGGATGAGCGGTGGCATTGGCCTGCAAGACGGATCCACACTGAACTTGGCTTTGCCAGCGACACCGACCTCCAGTTTCACGGTGGGCATGCGCTCCAGCGCCTTGCGCGTAGTCGCCGTACCAGGTGATGTCAGTTTGCAAGGCCGGGTGGAGTTGGCCGAAATCTCGGGCTCCGATACCTTTGTGCATGTGGACACGCCAGTGGGTGAGCTGGTCGCGCAGTTGACCGGTGTTCATTACTTTGACCTGGGAGCGGCGGTGACCTTGTATTTCAATCCAGCACACTTGTACGTGTTTGACGCCAGCGGGGCGCTGCTGCTGTCTCCTGTGCGCGGCGGAGGGCGCTGAGATGGCACGCATTGAACTCGATCTGGCCCATGCCTACAAAGCCAATCCCCAGCAAGACAGTGACTACGCGTTGCTGCCTTTGAAGATGACGTTTGAAGATGGCGGAGCCTATGCTTTGCTCGGGCCTTCGGGCTGCGGCAAAACCACCATGCTCAATATCATGTCGGGGCTGGTTGCGCCGTCCATTGGCAGCGTTCGCTTTGATGGGCGTGACGTCACCAAAGCATCGCCCCAGGAGCGCAACATTGCGCAGGTTTTTCAGTTTCCTGTGATTTACGACACCATGACGGTGGCTGAAAATCTGGCTTTCCCGCTGCGCAACCGCAAGGTGCCACAGGATCAGATCGATAAGCGCGTGGGCGAAATCGCAGAGATGCTGGAGATGAGTGGCCAGTTGAATCAGCGTGCCTCCGGACTGGCTGCCGATGCCAAGCAAAAGATTTCACTGGGCCGCGGCTTGGTGCGCCCGGATGTGTCGGCGGTGTTGTTTGACGAGCCTTTGACCGTGATTGATCCCCACCTCAAATGGCAACTGCGGCGCAAGCTCAAGCAGATTCACCACGAGCTGAAGCTGACGCTCATTTACGTGACGCATGACCAGGTAGAAGCATTGACCTTTGCAGAGCAGGTCGTGGTCATGACCCGTGGCCGCGCCGTGCAAGTGGGGTCAGCGGCGGACTTGTTTGAGCGACCCCGTCATACGTTTGTCGGTCACTTCATCGGCTCTCCCGGTATGAATTTCTTACCTGCCCAAATGGATGAGCAGGGGTTGAAGGTGGGTGGCATGCCTTTGCCTTTACTGGCAGGACGGACCTTGCCGTTGGGTGACATCAAGCTGGGTGTGCGCCCTGAATATCTCAGTCTGGTTCCGGCTGACACCACCGGGGCGCTGCCGATGGCAGTGGCACAGGTTCAGGACGTGGGAACCCATGTCATGTTGACAGCCACGCTGGCGGGGCAGGTGCTCAAGGCGCGCTTGTCCCCGGATGTCGCCCAGATGGCAGTTGGCCAGACCGTCTGGCTTCAGGTGATGAGCGAGCACACCTGTTTTTATATAGATGAGGAGATCGTGCCATGAGCACCACCACCAAGCCAGTGAATCAGAAAGCCTGGTTTTTGATCTTGCCGATGTTGATTTGCGTTGCATTCTCAGCCGTGTTGCCGCTGATGGTCGTGGTCAATTACTCTGTGCAGGACATCATTTCTCCCGACCGTCGGGTGTTTGTCGGGGTGGAATGGTTTGCTGCCATCATGCGCGACGAAGAGCTGCACGGTGCCTTGGGGCGACAGTTGCTGTACTCCTTTTCAGTGCTGGCCGTAGAGCTGCCCCTGGGCATTTTGTTGGCTTTGTCAATGCCGGCGCAAGGCTGGCGCGCATCAGTAGTGCTCGTCATCGTGTCGCTTTCCCTGCTGATTCCCTGGAATGTGGTGGGCACTATTTGGCAAATTTTTGGACGTACCGACATCGGCTTGATGGGCGCTGCGTTGCAGGGTATGGGTATTGAATACAGCTACACCGGCAATGCCTTGCATGCCTGGTTGACGGTGCTGTTGATGGATGTGTGGCACTGGACGCCGTTGGTGGCTTTGTTGGGATACGCCGGTTTGCGCTCGATACCGGATGCCTACTATCAGGCGGCCAGTATTGATGGGGCCAGCAAGTTCGCGGTGTTCTGGTATGTACAGTTGCCCAAGATGCGGGGTGTGCTGATGATTGCGGTGCTGCTGCGCTTCATGGACAGTTTCATGATCTACACCGAGCCCTTTGTTCTGACAGGTGGCGGGCCGGGTAACTCAACCACCTTCTTGTCTCAGTTCCTGACGCAAAAGGCGGTGGGGCAGTTTGATCTGGGGCCGGCCGCCGCGTTTTCGTTGATCTATTTCCTGATTATCTTGCTGATGTGTTTTATCTTGTACAACTGGATGCAGCGCGTTGGCACCCAGGAAAAGGAGGGTGGTCATGATTAAGCCGAAGTTTCAGAAACGCACACTGTTTCTGTTTGCCTACATCATCTTTGCTTTGTTGCCCATCTACTGGATGATCAACATGTCGTTCAAGACCAACAACGAGATAGTGGCGGGCTTCTCCCTGTTTCCAAACGATTTCACTTGGGCCAACTACAGAACCATTCTGACTGACCCGGCCTGGTACTCTGGTTACATCAATAGCTTGATCTATGTGGCGATCAACACGGTGATCTCTTTGACAGTGGCGCTGCCTGCGGCCTATGCGTTTTCGCGCTACAGCTTTCTGGGTGACAAACATGTTTTTTTCTGGCTGCTGACCAACCGTATGACCCCGCCTGCGGTGTTCTTGTTGCCGTTCTTTCAGTTGTACTCGTCGGTAGGCCTGATGGACACTCACATCGCTGTGGCGCTGGTTCATCTGCTGTTCAACGTCCCGCTGGCGGTCTGGATTTTGGAAGGGTTCATGAGCGGAATCCCTCGTGAAATCGATGAAACAGCCTATATCGATGGTTATTCGTTCCCCAAATTCTTTATCCGAATTTTTCTGCCATTGATCAAGGCTGGAGTTGGTGTCGCCGCCTTCTTCTGTTTCATGTTCAGCTGGGTGGAGTTGTTGTTGGCACGCACCCTGACCAGCGTCAATGCCAAGCCGATTGCCGCCACCATGACGCGCACAGTGTCAGCCTCGGGCATGGATTGGGCCACGCTGGCTGCAGCAGGTGTCTTGACTATCGTGCCAGGCGCCATCGTGATCTGGTTTGTGCGTAATTACATCGCGAAGGGTTTCGCGATGGGCCGTGTTTAAAGGGGTACTCAATGTTTGAATGGATGGCCTGGACCACGCCCGTAGCGGTCTTTTTTACTTGCATCCTGTTCATGTTGCTGGGAATGACAGTCTGGGAAATAAAGTCCCCAACCAGCATGCGTCGTGGCTTTTTGCCGCTGGCGACCACACGAGGTGATCGATTGTTCATCGGTCTGCTGGCGGCTGCTTATGTCAATCTGGCGTTTGTTGGCCTCAGTGGCAAGTTGACGGTGTGGCTGGCGCTCGAGGCAGAGCCTTCCATCTGGTTCAGTTTTGTGGTGTCGCTGGCCTTGCTGGGTCTGATCATGCGCAAGGGCTAACCCTGTTTTCTTGAAGGATCGGCTTGTCGTCCCCTGGAGCCGAAGTAGCCTTTGAAACAGGGGTGAACAACAAACGAGGAGATTGAGTATGAAGTTTCGGTACACCGCGTTGACAGCGGCTATGGCCTGTGCATTGACCGCCCCAAGCTGGGCTGATGAGGCAGCAGCTAAAAAGTGGATTGACAATGAGTTTCAGCCGTCGACCTTGACCAAGGCGCAGCAAGCTACAGAAATGAAGTGGTTCATTGACGCTGCCAAAAAACTGCAAGGCAAGGGCGTCAAAGAGATCTCCGTGGTGTCGGAAACCATCACCACGCATGAGTATGAATCGAAGACGCTGGCAAAAGCATTCGAGGAAATCACCGGGATCAAGGTCAAGCATGACCTCATTGGTGAGGGCGATGTGGTGGAGAAGCTGCAAACCTCCATGCAATCGGGCAAGTCCATCTATGACGGCTGGATCAGTGACTCCGACCTGATCGGAACCCACTACCGGTACGGCAAGATGATGAATCTGACGGACTACATGGCTGGTGCGGGCAAGGAATGGACCAATCCGGGTCTGGATATCAAGGACTTCATTGGTACCAGTTTCACTACAGCGCCGGACGGCAAGCTCTACCAGTTGCCCGACCAGCAGTTTGCCAACCTATATTGGTTTCGCGCGGACTTGTTTGCACGTCCTGATTTGAAGGAAAAATTCAAGGCCAAGTATGGCTATGACCTTGGGGTCCCTTTAAATTGGAGCGCTTACGAAGATATCGCCGCGTTCTTCAGTGAAGACGTCAAGACCATCGACGGCAAGCCGATTTATGGTCACATGGACTACGGCAAAAAGGACCCTTCGCTGGGTTGGCGTTTCACCGACGCCTGGCTGTCCATGGCGGGCACAGCCGATGTGGGTATTCCCAACGGCATGCCGGTGGATGAATGGGGCATTCGCGTGGCAGCCGACAAGTGCACACCGGTGGGTGCCTCGGTTTCGCGTGGTGGTGCTACCAATTCGCCGCCTGCCGTGTATGCGCTCACCAAATACATCGACTGGATGAAGAAATATGCACCCAAGGAGGCCATGGGCATGACCTTTGGAGAGTCCGGCCCGGTGCCGGCTCAGGGGCAGATAGCACAGCAGATTTTCTGGTACACCGCGTTCACGGCCGATATGGTCAAGCCGGGCCTCCCTGTGGTTAATGCCGACGGAACGCCCAAGTGGCGCATGGCGCCTGGTCCAAATGGCCCGTATTGGAAGCAGGGCATGCAAAATGGCTATCAGGATGTAGGCTCGTGGTCCTTCTTCAAGGGGCATGATGCCAACAAGACTGCAGCAGCTTGGCTCTATGCGCAATTCGTGACGGCAAAGACGACTTCGCTTAAGAAGACCATTGTGGGTTTGACACCGATTCGCGAGTCCGACATCCAGTCCAAGGCAATGACCGACCTGGCCCCCAAGCTTGGGGGTTTGGTGGAGTTCTATCGTAGCCCTGCACGAGTCGCCTGGACGCCGACCGGAACCAATGTGCCCGACTATCCGAAGTTGGCGCAGTTGTGGTGGAAGAATGTTGCTGTGGCCGTGACGGGTGAGAAAACGCCACAAGCTGCCATGGATACGCTGGCTGAGGAGATGGATCAGGTCATGGCGCGACTGGAGCGAGCCGGGATGGACAAATGTGCTCCCAAGCTCAATCCCAAGGGTGACCCGAACAAATATTTGAGCGACAAGGCTGCGCCCTGGAAAAAGCTGGCCAATGAGAAGCCCAAAGGAGAAACCATTGCCTATGACACTTTGTTGAGCGCCTGGAAGAACGGCAAGGTTCGTTAAACCGTGTCGGATAGATCAGTTTAAGCTGACCTGTGGCTGTGAGAGTCGACTCCACACAGCCGTTTTCCTGATTGAGGGAGCACATCCCGTGCTTCCCCAATCTACTTTGACTTCTACTGAGAGTGATAATTTATGGCCAACGCTGTGCCGCCTTTGCCTACCCGCCGTGATGCGTTGATCAACCAGTTGTCTGAAGTGCGCCAGTACGACATCGCTATTGTCGGAGGCGGTGCGACCGGTCTTGGTGTTGCGTTGGACGCCGCTGCTCGGGGCTTCAGCGTCGTGTTGGTGGAGTCGGATGACTTCGCGAAGGGCACTTCGTCGCGATCAACCAAGCTGGTTCACGGTGGCGTGCGCTATCTCGCCCAGGGAAATATTTCTCTGGTTCGCGAGGCCTTGCATGAGCGGACAACCTTGCTCAATAATGCGCCGCATCTGGCGCAACCCCTGCCGTTCATCATGCCTTCTTACCATTGGTGGGAAACCCCGTTCTATGGTGTCGGCCTGAAGATGTACGACGCTTTGGCTGGTAAGGCAGGCTTGGGGAAAACCGAATTTTTGAATCGGGCCGATACGCTGGCCCAGTTGCCTATGGCTCAACCTCTGGGCCTCAAGGGGGGCGTCAAATATTGGGACGGCCAGTTCAACGACGCAAGGCTTGCGCTTGCCTTGGCGAGGACCGCAGCGTTGCATGGTGCGCTGCTGGTCAACTATTGCAAAGCAGATGATCTTCTCTACACTGATGGAAAAATCTCTGGTTTGCTGTGCCATGACGCGCTCACGGGACAGCAATACCGGATCAATGCCGGATGTGTGGTCAATGCTGCAGGAGTGTGGGTCGACGAACTCAGGCAAAAGGATGGTGTCAGCGGATCGGATGCTGCTCAGGTGCGTACCGAGGCCATAGTGGCCCCAAGCCAGGGGGTGCACTTGGTGGTTGATCGTGAGTTTTTGGACTCCAATGTGGGGCTGATGGTGCCCAAGACTGCAGATGGCCGAGTGTTGTTTGCGGTTCCCTGGTTGGGAAAGGTTATCTTGGGGACGACGGATACGCCAAGGTCAGATTTGGACAGAGAGCCTTTGCCCTTCAAAGAGGAAGTTGAGTTCATCCTC
>JAUXQA010000486.1 GCA_030683195.1 Rhodoferax sp.
AATCATCTAGTTTGCCTTGCTGTTGGTACTCACAAGCCAGATTGAAGTGGGCTTCATGGTCGTCGGGTCGCATTTCTGTGATCTTGATCTGGAGCGCCAAGGACTCTTCACGCTGCCCGAGTTCATGCAAGACCGATCCCAATATCTTCCAAGCAAAGCCGTGTTCCGGATACTGGCTTACCAATTGCCGCGCCAGTTTTTCTGCTTCCTTGAACTGTCGCTGGTGGTGCAAGGCTTGTAGTGAGTCCAGCTCCCGGGAAGTCGGCTCAAGGGGCGATGCAGAGGGTTGGTGCGCTGGGTTTTCATTCACAGGCTCTATTTGCAGAGACTCGATGGGCAAGTCATTGCACCATCCAGACCACATGGCGCGTAGCATGGCTTCAAAGTTGTCTGAAAAAGCCCTGTGTTGCCCCAACGCCGACTCATTAAAGCGAATCCTCATGGACTGACGCAGGGTGCTCAGTTCCTCGGTATTTGCCGCCCAATAGCATCCCTTTTCGACAAACTCTTCTATGCTGGTGGCAATGAATCCGTCCAAGCCCAGGTGGTGCATTTCTGTAGCGCCAAAGCGGCTCGCCGGCGTGTCGCCAATCAGGCAAAGCGTTGGGACACCCATCCAGGCCGCGTGAGCTGTGGTCGCTCCACCACCGTGGGGATAGGTGTCCAGGCAAAAGTCGACATGATGGTGCAGGGTTAAGTAGTCGACTTGTGACGTTCGGCCAAAAAACGTCAGACGGTGTCGCTCAACCCCTGCTTGTTCAAACCCATGAATCACTCGTTCTTGGAACTCCGTGGGTATGGCAACAAGAACCATGCAGGAATCGGGAACCTTGTGCATCAGCATGGACCACAACACAATCACGGCATCATTGATCTTGTTGTGCCGGTTAAAGCTCCCAAAGGTGATTTTTCCAGCGGTCAGTGCGGGCAACTCATTGATGGCGGATGCATGGGCGTTCGGCTGAAAAACCATGGCTGCAGGCAGATAGGCTATTTTTTCAGTGAACTGCCAGTCCAGTTGGCCCGGTGGAATCCAGAACGTATCAGCGACGAAATAGTCCATCGCCTGCAGGCCTGTTGTACCCAGATACCCCAGCCAACTAACTTGAACAGGTGCCGGTTTGCGGGCAAATGTCATCAAACGATTTAAAACGGTGTGGCCAGCGAGGTCTATCAGTATGTCAATACCGTCAACCCGGATTTTGCTGGCCAATTCATCTTCGCTGAGATCACCAACCAGGTTCCAAATGGGTAAATGAGCTTTGAAGCGTCGGGTGACCTCATCTTCAAGGCTTTTGGTGTAATAGATGTGAAGTGCTAACAGTGGCTTTTGGACCAAAAACTCGAAGAGTGGTTCCAGATAATTTGCCAAGGCGTGGTTGTTCAGGTCTCCAGTAACGAAGCCAATCCGAAGTTGGCGGTCTGGATCTTTTATATTTGCAAAGTTTTGACTTTTGCCCCGATAAGGTGCCTCAAAGTGATCACCAAAGGCGAGGTGTTCGGCAAAAAGTTGTTCCTGGGTTACCTCCACATCAAGGCTCATCAAATGGAGCATATCGGTGTGGAGTGCCGCCATGTCCGGTGCTAGGGCCAATGCCGCCTTATAGCTTGCATGAGCTTCAGGAAGTCTGGCCTGCAGTTCAAGCGTGTAGCCCAATGCAATGTGGGCATTGGTGTAAGCGGGCTCCACCGCCAGCGCGCGTCGGCAGCAATCTTCGGATTCATCGAGTTTGTGGTTAAACCGCAGGAGCGACGCTAGGTTAAAAAGCGCCTTGGCGTATTCAGGGGCAATGGTCAATGCCTTACGGAAATTGCACTCGGCCTCTTCAAAGCGCTCCAATTTGAAGTAAATGTTGCCCAGGTTGTTGAAAACAGCCGCATCGTTCGGAAGCAATTCGACGGCGCGCCTGGCATTGTCTAAGGCCTGTTTGAAGCGATTGCTTTCGAGGTAAATGACTCCCAGCACCTTCCAGGCAAAGCCGTGAGTCGGAAATCGTGAGGCCAGAACTGTCGCGAACTGTTCAGATTCTGTCAAGCGGCCTTGTTTGAAAAGTCGGGTTAGTTTTTCGAGATCAACATCGCTAGGTTTTTGACGATTGCGCTTCATATGTCGATCTCAGCCCCCAAAATTTCTAAGAATAGCTCGTTACTTCAATAAGGAAAGCACACTTTGTGGCAGTTGGTTAGCTTGCGCCACCATGGCCGTGCCAGCCTGCTGGAGCACTTGGGAGCGGGACAGATTGGCCGTTTCCATAGCATAGTCAGCATCCATAATGCGACCTCTGGCGGCTGCAGAGTTCTCTGCACCCACCCGCAGGTTGGCAATCACGGTATCAAAACGGTTTTGGGTAGCACCCCAAGTTGAGCGTGCTGAGGTAATGCTGTTGATGTCTGCATCGAGCTTAGATATCTCGGCAAATGCGGTGCTGGACGCGGTCCCCAAAGACACGCTGGTGCCGCTGAACGAGGCTGATGTCACGCTGATCTGATCAAGGCTTGAAGAGCTGTTGGCACCAATTTGGAAGGTGAAGGTCGCCGCCGCCGTCCCAATCACGGTATTTCCATTGAATGTTGTCCCGGTGGCCACCCGAGTGTTCTCAGCCTTCAGCAATTGGTACTCTGCGTCCAGCGACTGAATGTCAGTCGATGAGTTGGTGCCGTTGGAGGCTTGCACAGCCAGTTCACGCATGCGCTGCAGGTTATTGGAGATCGCACCCAATGCACCCTCCGCGGTTTGAGCTAACGAAATACCATCGTTTGCATTGCGAACGGCCACATTCATGCCCCGAGTCTGGGCATTCATGCGTTCAGCAATAGCCAAGCCAGCGGCGTCGTCTTTGGCGCTGTTGACGCGTAAGCCCGAAGACAGCCGGCTCATGGCCGTAGAGAGTGAGTTGGCTGAGGTGGCCAGATTGCGCTGAGCATTCAGCGAGCTGACGTTGGTGTTGATCGTTGACATGGAAATCTCCTATGAAGCTGAAAGAACTCGGCACTTCTGCCGACTAATGTCAGCACATCGCTGACCTACTTGAGCAGTGAACAAATTGTGCTGAAGCCGCCGCTTTTCGTAGGTTTGATAAAGGCTTGAAAAAATGGCCAGTTCTCGCCTTTGACCTACTTTTAAATGCCATGTTGTCAAAAAACACTCAAGTTGTGCATAAAGTCGTCCGAAAAGAATACCAACGGGTTCGCAAATGGGCTCGTCGTCCGGTAGGTGCCTTGAAGTGCTCCGGTCATGGCGGCTAGCTCCATGGGCTAGCGTTTGGATTGGCAGCGATGCCGGATTTATTCAGCTTTAAAGGAGCTTCTCATGTCTTCAATTAACACCAACGTCAGCTCGCTGAATGCTCAGCGCAATCTGGCCACCTCGGCCAACTCACTCTCGACGGCCATGAGCCGCCTGTCTTCGGGTCTGCGCGTCAACAGCGCTAAAGATGACGCAGCAGGCTTGGCAATCTCAGAGCGCATGAATGCCCAGACTCGGGGTATGAACGTGGCCGTTCGCAACGCCAACGATGCGATTGGCTTGGCTCAAACAGCAGAGGGTGCGCTGGGTGCCATCTCCAACAATCTGCAGCGTATGCGTGAATTGGCAGTGCAGGCCTCCAACGGTACCAACTCATCGACTGACATTCAGTCGCTCGATGCTGAGTTCAAGCTGCTTGCAGCTGAGAACACACGGGTGGCCACAGGTACAAAATTCAATGGCAATACCGTGATTGGTTCTGCTGCGGCGACCTTCACGTTCCAAGTAGGTGCGAACGCAGTCTCTGCCAACGATCAGATCAGCGTGACATCAGCCTCGTTCAGCGGCACCAGCGTGTCTTTGGGGACCGCGTCCAGCACCGCATTTGCCGAAATATCGAAACTGGATGCTGATATCAGTGCTGTAACCACCGCACGAGCAACCTGGGGTGCTACTCAAAACCGATTTGATACGGTTATTTCGAATCTGCGGGTGGGTGCGGAAAATGAGGCTGCTGCCCGTGGCCGAATTGTGGATGCCGACTACGCGATGGAGACTGCCAGCCTGTCACGGGCCCAAGTCCTGCAGCAAGCGGGTACGGCCATGGTAGCGCAGGCTAACCAGGCACCGCAAAGTGTGCTGGCCTTGTTGCGGTAGTTGAGGACAGCATAGTAAAGAGGGTATCGATTCGGTATAGAAGTCGATAAACTTTGTGGCGACGACGGGTATCAAGCCTGCGTCGCCATTTGTGTTTTTAGGGTGAGTTGGTTTGGGTCAACAAATTGAAGGAGTAAGTCATGGCTATTTCAGCAGCAGGCGTCGGGAGTGGGCTAGATGTCCAAAGCATCGTCTCTCAACTGGTCGCAATTGAAAAGCAGCCTTTAAAACAGCTCCAGACCAAGGCGACAAGTTTCCAAACTCAGCTCAGTTTGTACAGCAAGATAAAGTCTCAGGCCTCTACTCTGGGGGATGCGGCGGCCCTGCTGGCAGGCTCCAGTGGTTGGAATGCCCAAAAAGCAACGTCGTCCAATGCCACAGCGGTGGGTGTCACTGCGAGCAGCAGTGCAGCGAATTCAGCGTTTTCAGTAGAGGTTCAGCAGCTCGCACGTGCGCAGTCATCAGCATCCCTTGGCGTTGCCAAGGATGTGGCTGCGGGTGCTGCGGGCGACTTGAAGATCGAACTCGGGACATGGTCCGAAGATGCCATTCCGACTTTTTCCCCCGGGAGCAGTGTTTCTGTGACGATTGCAGCCACCGACACTGTCGGTGACATTGCCAGCAAAATCAATGCGAGCAACGCCGGGGTGGTTGCGACCGTGTTGCGTGACGGTACCAATGAACGCCTGGTTGTCAAGTCGACTGCTACGGGCATGTCGTCCGGGTTTCGGCTCAACACGCCTGCAGATACAGGCTTGTCCGGTTTGGGCTTTACCAACCCGTCTGACGGTGCCAGTTTTGTCGGGCAAACGGCGTTGGATGCCAAGGTCAAGATCAACGGCGTGGCTGTGGCCTCCGCCACCAACAAGATGACGGACGTGGTTCCGGGTGTGACGTTGCAGTTGAACCAGGTCACCACCTCGGCCGTGGATGTGTCGGTGGCAAACGACCAAGATGCGATCCAGAAGAACATTCAGGGCTTTGTGGATGCCTACAACGTCCTGAATTCGACCTTGGGCGATGCGACCAAGTACACGGCAGCAACCAAGACGGCGGGGGCGTTACAGGGGGACGCTACCACTTTGGGACTGCAAAACGCCTTGCGGTCCATGATGGGATCGACCAGTTCGGGGTCCACGTTTTCTTATCTGTCGGATGTAGGAATCGAGCGCCAAACCGATGGGTCATTGAAAATCAACACAACCAAACTCACAAGTTCCCAGCAGGATCTGTCCAACCTGAAAAATCTGTTTACTTCGGACAACGGCAATACCTCTACGAATGGGTTTGGGCTCAAGGTGCGCGATTTTTCGCGCGGTCTGGTCGCTTTTGATGGCTTGGTGAGTAACAAATCAACGGCGATACAAGGATCAATCACCAGGAATTCAAAGGACCAGGAGCGGGTGAATGAACGCGCCACGCGGGTGGAGTCACAGTTGCTCAAGCAATACACGGCGCTGGATTCAAAAATGGCGCAAATGAATGGACTCAGTTCGTACGTGACGGCCCAACTGGCTCAATGGAACAAATCATCGAGTTAATCATTTGATTTCTCTGTGAGTTTGCCGATATATAAAACATCAGGCAATCAAGGAGTTAGTCAAATGTTCACCCCAGTTAGCATGCGTTCAGCAAATACCTATAAAACCATTGGGGTGGAAACCTCTATCTTGGGTGCGAGCCCGCACCAGCTGGTGACATTGTTGTTTGACGCCTTGCAACAGTCTCTGGCCATAGCCAAGGGTGCCATCTTGAGTGGTGATATCTCTGCCAAAGGTCGCGCGATTGGTAAGGCCGTGCGGATTCTCGAAGAAGGTCTGAAGGCCGGCCTGGATGCTGATCGGGGTGGTGAAATCGCAGCGAATTTGCGGACTGTCTACGACGTTTGCATCCTTCGGCTCACCGAGGCAAATTTCCGGAACGATGCGGCAATTATCGACGAAGTTATTCTTTTAATAGCGCCCGTTTGCGATGGATGGCGGCAGATCAAAGGTGATGCGGCAGTTCAGTCTTACCGCAATTGAGGAGAGTTGAAAATGTCACAAATGCTCATTGACTATTACAAAGCCATCGAAGACAGCAGCCTCAAGATGCTGGACGCGGCCAGGGCCGAAGACTGGGACCAGGTGGTTCGCTTTGAAGGCGCCTGCGCTGTGCTGATCGAGCAATTGCGTGCTAAGGCGCACAGCGAAGAGCTGTTGCCCAACCAACGCACCGAAAAAACCCGCATCATGCAGCGCATTTTGCAAAACGATGCCCAGATTCGTTACCTGGCAGAGCCATGGCTTGCGCACTGCGACCAGCAGTTTGGCGACTCACCTCAGTTCTTGCATTAATTCGCTATGAAATTTGACTGCTCTAGCCAATGGATACGCCGGCTAGCAGCTGATTCTCTTTAAATTCATGTGTTTTGGGCTATTCAGAGCCCATTACACCTGCATGTTCATGATGTCCGTATATGCCTGCACCATACGGTTGCGGACATGCAAGGTGGCCTGAAAGCCGATTTGCGCTTTCTGTATGGCCACCATGGTTTCTTCCAGACTGACTTTGGGGTTTTCCATCTGCACTTCACGCTGCAGCCGGCCTGATTCATTTTGCGCGGCGCTCACCGAGCTGAGCGCACTCTTCAGTGCCCCGGAAAATCCGCCCTCGGCTCCACCAGCGACCTGGCTTGCAGGGATGCGCGGCGCCAGCGTTGGGCGAACCGCTGTGGGCATGGTGTTGGGTGTGAGTCGGAGGTCCATAAGGCAATCTTCCCTGGTTAAGTAAGGGTTGCCCTGATGCTAGGGCGTGGTTCTGAAAACATTAATTTGAAGTAGCGGGTAAAAGCCGGCTTTATCAAGCTAATGTTTTCCGGGTGGGGTCGAATAATCGTTTGCATCAGTGGTGCACAACGGCACCACGGCCCAACTGGAACCCATGATGCAAGCCGCACCCGCTATTCAATTGAATCCGACGCTGTCCCAGCGCTTTGCCGGCCTGGACCAAGGGCAGCGCATGCGCATGGGTGTTGGCATTGTCTTGCTGGTGGCTATTGGCATCATTGGCGTGATGATGGGGCGCCAGGCGGAATGGCGTGTGCTTTATTCCAATTTGTCCGATAAAGACGGTGGCGCCATCGTGGCCCAGTTGACGACGATGAATGTGCCCTACAAGCATGCCGATGGCGGTGGCGCCATCTTGGTGCCTGCCGACAAGGTCTACGACGCTCGGCTTAAGCTGGCATCGCAAGGTTTGCCCAAGGGGTCAGTCGCCGGCTTTGAGATGATGGATACCAACCGCTTTGGTATGACGCAGTTTCAGGAGCGTTTGACGTTTCAGCGGGGTTTGGAGGGGGAGTTGACCCGCTCCATTCAGGCGCTGTCATCGGTTCAGAGTGCTCGGGTGCATTTGGCCCTGCCCAACCAAAACGGATTCTTTCGCGAGCAACAAAAGCCGACCGCCTCAGTGGTGGTGGGCATGAATGTGGGGCGCACGCTGGATCGGGCTCAGTTGGCGGGCATCATCCACTTGGTGTCGTCCAGTGTTCCCGAGATGAATGCCAACGCGGTGAGCGTGCTGGATGACACCGGCAAGCTGCTGTCTGCCCTGCCAGAAGGCGCCAATGGTGTGGGTGGCAATGGTGATGCGCAGCAAATGCAGCATGTGCAGCAGCTGGAGCAGCTCTACAGTCGCCGGATTCTGGATATTCTGGAGCCGGTGGTGGGGCGTGACAACGTGAAGGCTCAGGTAACGGCCGAGCTTGACTTTTCGCAGACCGAATCCACCTCCGAAACCCACAAGCCCAACGCGGCGGCTGATTCGTCAGTCATTCGCAGCCAGCAAACGGTAGAGAACACAACCGGGGGTGCCACTGCACCGCCCGCCGGGGTGCCTGGGGCAGTAACCAATCAGCCGCCAGCGCCGGGCGCCGCACCCATCAATGGCGCAGCGCCTGCCTTGGCCGCTGCCGGGGCCGGCACAGGTGGTGGCTCCAAGCGGGAGTCCATCACCAACTACGAGGTCGACAAAACAGTGCGTGTGGTGCGGGGCAGCACTGGCATGGTGAAGCGAATCAGTGCGGCGGTGGTCATTAACCACAAGTCGGTCACCGATGCCAAAGGCAAAACCACCACAGTGGCGCTGACGGATCAGCAAATTGAGCAAATGACGGCGCTGGTGCGGGAGACCATTGGTTTCAACAAGGACCGGGGTGATTCGGTCAACCTCATGAACGCCCCTTTTACACTGGAAAAAACCGTTGTGACCGAGTTGCCCCTGTGGAAGCAGCCTGAGATTCAGGATTTGGCGCGCAGCTTTGCCTGGCCTCTTGGTACCTTGCTGTTTGGTGCTTTGGTGCTGCTGGGTGTGATCCGTCCGGCCTTGAAAGCCTTGGCGCAATCCAAACCTCAAACTGAACTGATAGCGCATCAGCTGGATGCCGTTGAGTCTGACGAGCCCGATCGTCCGCTGCTGGCTGCCCCGGAGGCGGGCACCGGACCTGTGGTAGCCACGGCGAGTGAGTTGGCGCTGGAAGATGCGCGTAAACTTACCCGCGATAACCCGGCCGCTGTGGCCAATATCGTGAAGTCCTGGATCAACGGAGAGCCGGCCTGATTCCAGGCAGGTGGAGTTACAAAAGATGTCCCAAACTGACGGCCTGCAAGACGCTGCCATTCTGATGATGTCCCTCGGCGAGCATGAGGCATCCGAAGTATTCAAGCATTTGTCACCCAAAGAGGTGCAAAAGCTGGGTGAGGCCATTGCCAAAACCAAGTCAATTACCCGTGAGCGGGTAGACGACGTGATCGTCCGGTTCACTGGCGTGGCTGCTGCCCACAGTTTGCTGGTGTCGGACTCGGGCGACTATGTGCGCTCGGTCCTGAAGCGCGCGCTGGGTGACGACAAGGCGGCCTTGTTGATTGACCGGATTTTGCAGGGTGGCGACGTTTCGGGCATCGAGAGCCTGAAATGGATGGACCCGGCGTCTGTGGGCGAGTTGTTGCGCAACGAGCACCCCCAAATCGTTGCCGCCATCCTGGTTCATCTGGATTTTGACCAGGCTGCCGATGTGCTCAAGTTCTTTACTGAGCGTCAGCGCAACGAGGTGATGTTGCGCGTGGCTACGATGGAAGGTATTCAGCCAAGTGCCCTGAAAGATTTGAACGAAGTGTTGTTCAAGGTGCTGGCTGGTGGCGACAAGGTGCGCAAATCATCTTTGGGCGGCGTCAAGGCAGCGGCTGAAATGATCAATTTGTTGGGTACGGCCATTGAGGGTGCTGTAATTGAGTCGATCCGAAATCACGACCCCGATCTGGCCCAAAAAATCATGGACAAGATGTTTGTCTTTGACGACGTCATGAAGCTGGATGACAAGTCGATCCAGATGGTGCTCAAAGAAGTGGCCTCCGACGTGCTGATTGTTGCGCTGAAGGGCGCGCAACCCGAGCTCAAGGAGAAAATTCTGGGCAATATGTCTTCGCGTGCCGCCGAGACTTTGCGGGAAGACCTGGAGTCGCGCGGGCCGATGCGGCTGTCCGAGGTTGAGGCGCAGCAAAAAGAGATTTTGAAAACTGTACGCCGCCTGGCCGATGAGGGCACTATTGTGATCGGCGGCGGCGGTGCTGACGATGCGATGGTCTAAACATGCGCAATTACCTCCGTTTTATTCCCGGCGAAGAAGTGGGCGCTGTTGAACAGTGGAATTTTGACCCGGTCGACAAAGCGGCCGTGCTTCTGGCTGCAAAAGCCAAGGTGAGTGAAGCAGCGGTTGACCACCTCAAGGAAGAGTCCCTCAAGCAAGAGGGCTATGCTGAAGGCTTCATTCAAGGGCAGGCCCAAGCGGCACTGGAGGCACAGCGACAAATCACCGACTACATTGCCAATGAGGGGCAAAAAGCAGCGCGTGAATTTGCAGGGCTCTTTGTCACCGCACAAGCGCAAATGGCTGATGCCGAGCAGGTGATGGCCCGTGGCGTGCTGGATCTGGCGTGTGAACTGGCGCGTCAAGTGGTGCGCCGCGAGCTATCAATCAATACGGACACTTTGCAACCCGTGCTCCGTGAAGCGATGGGTTTGTTGGCCGCAGACACCAAAAGCGCGGTCATCAGGCTGAATCCACTGGATCTGGAGGTGCTGGAGCCGGTGATTCGGAGTGAGTTCGCGGGCTTGGCTTTGACGTTATTACCCGATGAAGCCATAAGCCGGGGCGGCTGCCTCGTAGAGTCTGCTGGAACGGTTGTGGATGGAACCCTTGAAAAGAGGTGGACGCGTGCGGTAGCCACTCTGGGGCTTGAGTCCGCTTGGGAGGTGCCTGTTGATGAGCCATGACACCACGGAGAAGTGGGAGCTTTTTTTGACGGAGGCCAACAAGCGTGTAAGCGGCGGCAGCGGGTTGGAGGTGCGAGGCACGCTCACCCGGCTGGCGGGGCTAGTGCTGGAGGCTACGGGAATTCGGGTGCCTGTGGGTTCGCAATGCCTGGTTTCGATGAAATCTCAGGCGCCTGTGCTCACCGAAGTCGTGGGTTTCTCCAATGAGCGTGCTTTTTTGATGCCAGCCGGCGATGTGCATGGTTTGTCGAGTGGCGCAAGTGTGGTACCTGCACCCGCTTACATCGCAGTGCCGCGTTTGGGTGAGCGCAGGCAGACTGACCGCGCTGCGGGCTATGGCATGTTGCGCCTGCCGCTGGGGGACGGTTTGTTAGGTCGTGTGGTGGATGCCCATGGTGCGCCAATGGACCGCAGGGGACCTGTTGAAGATGTGACTTCCCAGGCACTGGATCGTCAGCCCATCAATGCCATGGACCGGGCGCCGGTACGCGACATGCTGGACACGGGTGTACGTGCCATCAACGCGCTCTTGACGGTGGGTCGGGGGCAGCGAATTGGCTTGTTTGCCGGGTCGGGCGTGGGTAAGAGTGTGTTGCTTGGCATGATGGCCCGTTACACACAGGCTGACGTCATTGTGGTCGGCCTGATTGGCGAGCGGGGGCGCGAGGTCAAGGAGTTTATTGAGGATATTTTGGGCGAGGAGGGGCGTGCCCGATCGGTGGTGGTGGCGGCTCCGGCCGACGCCCCCCCATTGCTGCGGATGCAAGGCGCGGCTTATGCCACGGCTATTGCCGAGAGCTTTAGGGACAAGGGGCGCCACGTCTTGCTGCTGATGGATTCGCTCACGCGGTATGCCATGGCCCAGCGCGAAATCGCCTTGGCTATTGGTGAGCCGCCGGCTACCAAGGGCTACCCGCCGTCTTGTTTCGCAAAGTTGCCGCAACTGGTGGAGCGCAGTGGCAATGGTTTGCACGGTGTGGGTTCGATCACTGCTTTTTATACTGTGTTGACAGAGGGCGACGACCAGCAGGACCCGATTGCCGACGCGGCCAGAGCTATTCTGGATGGGCACATTGTGCTGTCACGTGCGCTGGCTGAGGCTGGGCATTTCCCGGCGATTGACATTGAGCAGTCGGCCTCGCGGGTCATGCACAACGTGGTTCCAAAGTCGCACTTTGAGATGGCCCGACGTTTTCGCGCCATCAATTCCCGTTACGAAAAAGGGCGGGATCTGGTGCAAATTGGTGCGTACGTGGGGGGCTCTGATCCCGCGCTGGACGAGTCCATCCGGCTGCATGACGCCATGGCTGATTTTCTGCAACAGGATATGTTCACTGCATCACCTTTGCCGGCCAGCGTTCGCGAGATGAAAGTTGCCATCAATCGTGAGCAGGCCTTTTCATGAGTGCCATCAAAAGCCTACTTTTGGCAATCGATCTGGCCACCCGCAAGCGTGATCAGGCGAACCAGATCATGATGAGCGTTCAAAACGCGCAAATGTTTGCGCAGCAGCAAATGGGGCAATTGCAGACCTACGCCACCGAGACCGAAGCGAGGTGGCGGGCTGCAGCCCAGGTGATGACAACCCCTGAGCTGATGCAACACCATTACCAGTTTATGGATCGATTGCATCATGCGATTGGGTTGCAGGAGTCGGCGTTGGAGAACGCAGCCCGAAAAACTGAGGCTGCAAAGCGACTGGCCCTGGAGGCGGAATTCCGGTTGGTTAATCTGAAGCAGGTGTTGAAAAAAAAGCAGGCTGACATGAGTATTCTGGAATCCAGGCGTGAGCAAAAGCAGATGGATGAATTTGCAGCCATGCAGACCCGCCAGACAACAGGCATCTTTTCTAACGGGAGCAGTCATGAGTATTGAAGGCAGCAGCACAGTCGCCAGTCACAAACCTGCGACAGGCGACGCCAGCCGCACGGCCAAAGGCAAAGGCGCGGCCGGTGGGGCATTGGACGCCCTGGGCGGTGCAGGGGGCGGGTTTTCAGCGCTGCTGAATTCATTTGACTCGGATGCGGTTGAAGACGATGCCCTGCCGCAGCAGATGGCGATGGATCAGCCTGCCCCAGCGTTGCAACCGCCGGCAGATCCGCTGCCCAATCTCTTGCCTCAAAATCTGCCGAGTGACTTGCAACTCTTGTTGGCACAAGCCAATGAAGTATCGGTTGACAAGGCCACTTCGCTCCAAACAGTGGCATTTGGAGTCCAGCCCTCGTCTCTGCTGAATTTGACGATCGCACCGTCCGCAGATCCCGTTGTTGTGTCCATGTCAGCCCTGACACGTCAGGACTTGGTTGGCGACCTACCCACTCTGTCCGGGCTTTCTGGCACGGGAGACCTTGTCTCGCCTAGCCCGGAGGGGGCGCAAGGCCGTTCCCCGGTCGATCTGTTGGTTGAGCCCGCGGAGTTGTCCCTTTTGCAACCTGGGCAAGGCCCTCAGGTGCGCACTCATAAAAGCAAAGCTTCAGAAGGCTTGTCTGGCGTTGGCAATGCAACGCTCGAGTCACGTCTGCAGGCTACTTTGGCGTCTGTCGATATCGCGAATCGTGAAACTGCCATGATGGCGTCGCTAGTTTCCGGTGGTTTCGCCGAAGGCTTGGATCGTCCTGCAGACCGCAGCAGTGGTAAACCTCCATTTGTATTGGCTGGATCGGGTGCTGAGGGTATCTGGGGTCAGACCTCTTTCCAGGCCGCGCCTGGGCTCGACGCATCGAGCGTGGCAGCGGCGGAGTCTGCGGCTTCGTCAATGGAGTCTGTGGTGGCTGACACCGTCAGTTATTGGGTTACTCAGGGCGTCAAGAATGCAGCACTCAAGCTGGATGGCTTTGGTGAGCACCCATTGGAGGTCAATATTTCAATGCAGGGTGGCGAGGCCCGCATCGACTTCAGGACTGATCAGCCTGAAATCCGTCAGATTTTGGAGGGCGCGATGACGCAATTGAAAGATCTTCTGAAGAGCGAGGGCGTGGTGTTGTCCGGTGTCTCAGTTGGCGCGTCGGGGCAAAATGGAGCCGGCAGTCATGATGGACGCGATCGTCCCGGTGCCCGCCAAGGCAGTGTCATAACAAAGACCTCGTCTGCTGATAGCCCGAGAGTTGCCAGTCTTCCCGCGGGCCGAGTGTTGGACCTTTTTGTATGAGAATCGGATAGGCGCGTAAAAGCGCCCTTTCCTCTTGGCTAATACCGATGTTGTTGCACGGCTTATCCTGAATAATGATGAGCAACTTAATGTGTTTAAGGAGATAGAGTGGCTACAAAACCTGACGCAGATGCTGGTGGGGGTGCCCAAGGGGCGCCCAAAAGCAAAAAAATGCTGGTGATCGTCGGCGGTCTTGTGGTGGTTCTTGCTCTGGCAGGCGGCGGCGCATGGTTCGTCATGGGCAAGAAGGCCGCCGCAGGGGAAGAGGTGGAGGAAGTGTCGCACGAAGCTCCCAAAGGCCCGCCAACATTTCTGCCCCTGGACAACATGGTCGTTAACCTGTCCGACCCAGGGGGAGGCAAGGTCGCTCAGGTCGGGATTACGCTTGAGGTCGTTGATGCGAAAGCCGTCGAAAAAGTCAAAGGTTATTTACCAGCTATCCGCAGCGGAATTCTTTTGTTGATTTCTCAGCGCACTGCTGAGGACCTGTTGCAGATCGAAGGTAAAGAGAAGCTCGCTGAAGACGTTTTGGCGGAGGCTATGCGTCCCTTTGGGGGTGGAGAGGCGGTCGATCCCAAGGACAAGAAGGCTGTGGCACGAGCGAAGAGATTGGCAGAAGCGGGGCCTGTACGTGCGGTTTATTTTTCCAGTTTTATTGTCCAATGACCATGAGTTTGCAAGCCTCTTATGAGTGAGTCATTTCTTTCCCAGGAAGAAGTTGACGCTCTTCTTGAAGGGGTAACGGGCGAGAGCCAAAAGCTCGTCGAGGAAGAGCATGAACGGGGTGATGTTCGGGCTTACAACATCTCCAGCCAAGAGCGGATTGTTCGGGGCAGAATGCCGACGATGGAGATCGTCAACGAGCGATTTGCGCGAAATCTCCGGGTCGGGCTGTTTAACTTTATCCGGCGAAGCCCGGAGATTTCCGTCGGGCCTGTCACTGTACAGCGCTACAGCGCATTTTTGCGTGAGCTTGCAGTCCCCACCAATTTCAATATTGTGGCAATTCGTCCTTTACGGGGCAGTGGACTGATTGTTTGCGAGCCTGCACTTGTGTTTGGTGTGATTGACACGCTGTACGGTGGTATTGGTAAGTTCCAGTCCCGTATTGAGGGGCGAGATTTTTCTGCAACCGAGCAGCGGGTGATCAACCGTATGATCGATGTCATCACGGATGAATACAAGAAAGCATGGAACGGTATTTATCCGCTCGAACTGGAGTACCAGCGCTCTGAAATGCAGCCTCAGTTCGCCAACATCGCGACACCCAGCGAGATTGTCATCTCTACATCTTTCCAACTTGAGATAGGTGAGATCACAGGTGCCATTCATTTCTGCATGCCGTATGCATCTCTGGAACCCATTCGTGATGTGCTGTACTCTTCGACCCAAGGGGATTCCATTGAGGTTGACCGGCGATGGGTAAATGTATTGACCCAGGAAATCCAGGCTGCGGAGGTGACTCTGGTCGCTGAATTGGCCAGGGCCGATGCGACCGTTGAGCAGTTGATGGCCATGAAGCCGGGAGATTTCATCGAGCTTGATCGTCGGCCGCGAATCGAGATAACCGTGGAAGGGGTGCCTGTATTCGAGTGTCAGTATGGAACCCACAACGCAAAATATGCGGTGCGAATAGAAAAGTGTTTGAGAGGTAATGACCTCAATTGGAAGGGATAGTGATATGGCGGAAAACGAAACACCAGCGGAAGATGACGGCTTGGCAGATTGGGCGGAGGCCCTTCTTGAGCAAAAAAGCGCGGATGCCGGGCCTGATGATGCGTCAGGTGGCGTTCTGTCCGGGGACTCTGCGCGCTCTTTTTCCTCCTCGTCTGGAGATGCTGCAATTACCGACATCAATCGTGTGCTGGACATACCAGTTCAACTGTCGGTGGAACTAGGGCGGACCAAGGTGCCTATCAAGCACATTCTTCAACTTGGGCAAGGGTCAGTCGTAGAACTGGATGCCTTGGCTGGCGAGCCAATGGATGTGCTGGTCAACGGCTACCTGATTGCACAGGGGGAGGTTGTTGTTGTGAACGATAAGTTTGGTATACGTTTGACAGATGTGGTGACGCCCTCTGAGCGTCTGCGCCGTGTCAGTAAGGGATGATGGAGGATGTCGCAAACGCTGATGACTGTGGCTCTGTTTGTCGTTCTTCTGGCGCTGGTGCCGGTGGCGCTAAAGTGGATGCAACGGCGATCGGTTGGAGGCATCGGCGGGGTAGCGTCAGCGCCTCGTGTGATTTCCGCCTTGGCGGTCGGTCCGCACCAACGCGTCGTGACAGTAGAGGTGGGCCCGGAAAGCGCTCGAACCTGGTTAGTCTTGGGTGTGACCGCGCAATCCATCACATGCCTGCACAGCGTCCCGGCTGGACCCTCTGTCACTCTGACGGCTCCCGGTGCAGTCGAACGTTCATCCGGTTGATCATCATGCAAAGGTCTTATGGTGAGGCTTGAAAAGTGCGATGCTCGGATTGGCTGCGCTTTACTCTTGAAGTGGGCCATCGGCCTTTGGGCGCTTGCGAGCCAATCGCTTGTTTTTGCACAGACTGGTGGTCAACTGCCATTGATTGTGGGTACCGGGAGCTCAGGCATGAGCTTTTCGGTGCCAATACAAACACTCTTGTTTTTCACCGCACTTTCTTTTTTGCCTGCAGTACTGCTTTTGATGACTGGCTTTACCCGCATTGTTATCGTGCTTTCTTTATTGCGCCAGGCGCTTGGAACCCAGTCAGCACCTCCCAACCAGGTGGTCATCGGTTTATCGCTGTTCCTGACCTTCTTTGTCATGGGTCCCACTTTAGATAAGGTTTACAACGAGGCGTATCTTCCTTATACGCAAAATTCAATGCCTTTCGAGCAGGCCTTGGCCAAGGCCGAAGACCCGCTGAGGCAGTTCATGAGCAAGCAGACGAGGCAGTCTGATCTTGCTTTGTTTGTCAGGTTGGCAAAATTGGAGCCTGGGACAAATGCCGAAAATGCACCGCTCAGGGTGCTTGTGCCGGCATTTGTAATAAGTGAACTCAAGTCTGCATTTCAGATCGGATTCATGATCCTTGTCCCGTTTCTCGTGATTGATATTGTCGTAGCTAGCGTCTTGATGTCGCTTGGCATGATGATGCTGTCGCCAGTATTAGTGGCCTTGCCATTTAAGTTGATGTTGTTTGTACTGGCTGATGGTTGGAATTTGCTCATTGGCTCACTTGCCGCAAGTTTTGTAACTTGAGAATAATGTATGAATGCGCAAATGGTCCTAACTCTGGGGCGTGAAGCTCTGCTGATGATGTTAATGGTGTCATCGCCTGTTCTCGGTGTTATGTTGGTAGTTGGGTTGCTAGTCAGCCTGTTTCAGGCAGTGACTCAAATCAATGAGGCAACGCTGTCTTTTGTGCCGAAATTGGTTGCGGCCATTGCCGTGTTTGCTGTCGCAGGTCCCTGGATGCTGAGCATGCTGGTTGAGTATCTTCGTCGAACGATCGAATCCATACCTGCCATGGTGGCTTGAGCCGAATCATGCTCTCGTGATTACGTTTTCAGAAGCACAGCTGATTGCCTGGGTATCGCCTATCTTTTGGCCTTTTATACGAATATTGGCTGTTTTTACGGCAGCCCCAATTTTTTCCTCAAAATCCGTTCCTACGCGAGCGAGGATCGCACTAGCTTTGTTTATCGCCTACGCGGCGCAGCCGAGTCTTCAGGGACAGCCGATGATCAGCATTGTTGGTCCCGATGCATTTGGTGCAGTTGTGCAGCAAGTAGGGGTCGGCCTAGCGATAGGTTTTTCGATACGACTTGTATTTGCTGCTGTGGAGTTGGCTGGCGAAGTTGTAGGTGCACAAATGGGACTCGGCTTTGCCTCCTTTTTTAATCCTGCATTAGGGACTCAGGCTAATGCGGTAGGGGGGTTTTTTGGGCACATGGCTGCGTTCCTTTTTATTGTGATGAACGGTCATTTGATAGTTTTAATGAGCGTCATCAAAAGTTTTGAGGCCTTTCCGGTGGATCAGAACTTTTTGCTGGCTTTGGGAGAAATGAAGCTCTTTACACTTGGCGCCGACTTGTTTGCGAGCGGGTTGTGGATTGCCTTACCGATGATCGGCATGCTGATGTTTGTCAATTTGGCGCTCGGTATCGTGTCTCGGGTCGCGCCGCAAATGAATATTTACGCCATCGGGTTTCCGATTACATTGACCGTTGGCTTGATTGGCATTGCAGCGACTTTGCCCATGTTGGATCAGCCATTTTTCGCTCTCATGGAGCGCGTGATTGAGATATTTAATGGCAAGTGATGTTCTGACAGAACTGAATATGACATCCGGTTTGCATGGGCTGAAAGAGGCATGAGCTATACAAGCTCGTTACGAATAGCATAAACGGTTAGCTCAGCATTGTTCGAGAGTTTCAATTTCTCTAGTACCCTGGCCCGGTAAACGCTAACGGTCTTGGGACTCAACATGAGCTCCTCAGCAATGTCGGACAAGCGCTTTCCCGAGGCTATTTTGAGTAGAGTCTGAAGCTCCCGTTCAGACAGTGATGCATGCAAAGTCTGATTTTCAGGTGTGCCGAGGCTCTCGACGAGCATGTTAGCCACAGCAGGCGTCACATATTTGCGCCCTTGAGCTACCGTTCGAACGGCTGTAATCAGATCATGGGGTTCCCCCGCTTTATTCAAATAGCCCTGGGCGCCAGCTCTGAGGCATCTGATTGCGTACTGGTCTTCGGGATACATCGACACAACCAGCACTTTGATCGGAGAGCTCGCCTCACGCAGGGTCGACAGCACCTCCAGTCCTCCTCGCCCAGGCAGGTTCAGATCCAGCACCAATACATCGCAAGGCAGTGCTCGCAGTGCTTCACGAACCTCTGCGTAACTCGCAGCTTCGCCTGTGACTTGGATATCGACGGCTTCTGACAGCGTTTCTCTGATTCCGCGGCGGATCATTGCATGGTCGTCACAAAGAATGACACGGATCATTTCAGTCACTTTCAGATGTTATTTCAACAGGCAAAAAGGGCACGGAAAGAATAATAGAGGTGCCCTTAGCAAGATGAGTACTGACATCCAGCCAGCCTCCGACCGTCTTGGCTCGTTCATGCAAGCCCTTGAGGCCAAACGACTTCGGTTTCTCGCGTTCTTGCTGAGAGATTCCTTGGCCGTTGTCTTTGATCTCAAGTGTCAAAACATTCTCTGCGTCCGAGATATCGATTAGCACCTTGTCGCACTTCGCGTGTTTGGAGATGTTTGTCAAGGCTTCTTGTGCTGTGCGGTAAGCAGTCAGTTCAACAGACTTGGGCAAGGTGCCTTTGTCTGGTGTCGCATGAACAGTCGTTCCTATGCCCGTGCGTTTTGTGAAATCATTTGCCAGCCATCGAATGGCAGCTACCAAACCCTGATCCAATATTGCCGGCCTCAAGTTCAGCATGATGCGTTGGCTTGCTTCAATTGCATGCTGTAGCATTTCGGTGGCTGCATTGACGTGACTTTGTACCACGGGGTCAACAGTACGCCTACCGATCCAAGATAGGTCAAAACGAATAGCTGCAAGGGCGCCACCAATGTCATCGTGTATTTCACGTGCGATCGCGGTGCGTTCCTGTTCAATCGTTGTCTGCAAGTGTTCAGCAAAATTAGCCAATCTCCGTTCTGATAAAGCGAGTTCTCTGTCGGCAGCTTCTTTATCGCGCCTTACTTTGTGAATCTCTATTGCTCGACGGATGGTTTGAGCCAAACGACTGAGATTGTCTTTTGCAAGGTAGTCGCTGATGCCCATCTTTATCGCCGAGACAGCCGCGGGCTCGCCGATTGCACCAGACAAAAGGATGAAAGGAGTTGAGTCAAGCTCGGAGGAGTCGGCACGCTTCTGGATAATTTTCCAAGCGTCTAACGCTGTGAACCCCATAAGCCTGTAGTCTGCCAGTATGGCGTCAAATTTGGAGACGTTGAGCAGTTGTTCGAATCCATCAAGCGTTTCCACGCGTTCCAAGTGAAACTTCTCGCCCGACTTTAGCAAAGCGAGGCGCACGAGATCGTGGTCGACAAGTGAATCCTCTAAGTGCAGGATTTGAATTGGCTTGGGCGGGACGTCATCTGACAGGGTCATCATCTGTAATATTGTCACTGATTCCGATCAATGGGTTGGAAGACCTCCTTTGGCTGCATGTTCGTTAATATTTTGCTGAAAAATGGTTCTAAGGTTGTCAAAAAATGTGGAATCCTGATAACCTACGGCGCATGAAGTGGTCTAAGCTGATGAAGAGATCATGTGCCTGGCAATGGCTGTAGAAAATTGGACATAAGCATGCAAACCAACCAGTCAAGCTCATTACCTCCCTCTGTGCAGTTGCCTGTTATGTTGGTGGCGGAGTTGCAAGATTCGCTTTTGGTTGTCGTTCATGACCTGAGCCGTCTAGACGGGCTTCTTGCACACACGATGGAAAATTTGTTGGAGCGTTTTACGAGCGCCAGTGAAAACCTGGCAGATCCTTTGTTGCAGGACTCCAAAGAGTTGGACGCTGTCCGGAGTACTTTGCGAGCAGCTGTCACTGAGTTGCAGTTCCAAGATATGGCTTCACAACTGATTATTCACACATCGAAAATACTTCAGGGCTGTGCGTATCGGTTAGCCTCTGAATCAATGGGGTCTGAGGATGGTGAGGCCGTGCCTTTCGTTGACGATGTGCCTGAGCGACCAAATCCAGTGACTCAGGATGAAATGGACGCTGGCTCCATTGAGCTTTTTTAGATATTTTCCATTAACCAAAATTGAAGTAGTCGGAGCCTTACATGCCTTTAATACTCGCTGTTGACGATTCCCCGTCCATGCGCAAAATGGTGTCCTTTACCCTGACTGGAGCTGGTTATCAGGTGGTCGAGGCAGTCGACGGTGTGGACGCCTATGAGAAGGCTCAAGCTCAATCTTTTGATTTGGTTTTGACAGATCAGAATATGCCTAGGCTTGACGGCCTCGGCTTGACCCGAAAGCTCAGAGACCATCCTCAGTTTAAGACTGTTCCAATTCTGATGTTGACCACTGAGTCAAGCGACCTGATGAAGCAAGCTGGACGTGCAGCTGGAGCTACGGGCTGGCTAGTCAAGCCCTTTGATCCAGCCCGACTGCTTGAGGTCATTAAAAAAGTTATTAAGTGACTCGGTTGGTATTTTTGGTAAGACGGGCCCGACAATTAGGAGATAGGCATGGCTGAAATACATCAGGATAGTGGCGGAGGAAGCGATTTCGATTTAAGCCAGTTCTACCAGATATTTTTCGAGGAAGCAGGTGAGAATCTTGATTTGATGGAGCAGATGCTCCTCAACTTGAATTTGGAGACTGCTGACGATGAAGAGTTGAATGGCATCTTTCGATGCGCCCATTCTGTCAAAGGGGGGGCCGCCACATTCGGGTTTTCCGACGTTGCAGAATTGACCCATCAGATGGAGTCTTTGCTTGATCGGTTGCGTCGCCATGAATTACAACCAAACGCGAGTATGGTTGATGTGCTGTTGGAGTCCGCTGATGCATCGCGCGGGTTGTTGGCTCGACATCAATCCGGGGGGGAGGGCGAGATCACGCCAACGGGTGATCTAGTTCGTCGTATCAGTGTTCTGGCATCAGGGGGCATTCTTCCTTTGACTGCAAAAATTGGACTGGTTGCCCAGCCCGCTCCAGCAGCCGCAACGCCATTGACCCCGATGCCTGCAGCTTTGCCTCCAGTTGCCTCTCAAAGTAGTAAATCTAATTCCGAAAAAATATTGCGTTCGCTTGAAATTCACATCGGACCTCTGAATCAGCCGATCCAGGCTGATGCAATCAAGGAGCTGTTTCGCGATATTCCTGGTTTGGGGAGTATTAAAAATCTCCACAGCAGCAATTCCAACACGCGCATTTTTGCTGTTGAGACCTCGTCCTCGGACGAGGATCTGCTAGATCTATTTGCATTTCATGTTTCCAGGGATCAAGTCTTAATACGGGATGCGGTCGAGGAATTGTCAGAGTCCTCGTCTGAACATGAGGCATTTGACAGCGCGATAGGCTCAATTGATTGCTATGCGGATGATCCTTTGCCTGGAGCGCCACTTGCGGCCGCGCCAGGCTTTGGCTTTTTTGATGGGGCTCCGGGTGCTCCAGTCGAGCTGGCTTCTTCAGCATCTTTGGTTGCAGCGCCAAATGCCA
>JAUXQA010000502.1 GCA_030683195.1 Rhodoferax sp.
GTGTAACGGTGTCTACGTCAGGGGTCGTGCCAATGATGGATCGTTTGTCGCAAGATTGTCCAGTTGCTCTAGCGGTCTCACTTCACGCTCCTAACGACATTCTTCGGGACAATTTGGTTCCTCTGAATCGGAAGTACCCAATCGCTGAATTGCTTGAATCCTGCAATCGGTACTTGTTGCATGCTCCACGCGACTTCATTACTTTCGAATACTGCATGTTGGACGGGGTCAATGACCTCGAAGAGCATGCGCATCAACTCGTTAGCTTGGTTCGTCAGTATTCATCCGGGGGAGTCTGGTGCAAATTCAATCTAATTCCCTTCAATCCATTTCCTGCATCTGGATTGACCAGATCTCCCGTCGAAAAGATCAAGGCTTTTGCCGGAATATTGATTGATGCCGGTATTGTCACGACCATACGCAAAACGCGTGGGGATGATATTGACGCCGCATGTGGTCAATTGGCTGGGGATGTTAAAGATCGGACTCATGTTTCAGATCGGATTGCACGCCAGCGTACATTTATTTTGAAACCTGCCCAGATGCTGAACTCGAAAGTCAAGGAATTTTGAACCATGCGTAGTTCTCCGATCGGGTGGCTAAAAGTTTTATTTGGTTATTTGTTTGCTAGTGCTCTTGGTTTCTTGATTGTGGGCGCTGTTGGATGCGCTTCTAAACTGGATGGAGTATCCAAGGACGGCAGTAGGTCTGAAATAGTGACTGACTCGGATGAGCCGGAGGTTCGACGACGAGCACGGATTCGGCTTGAATTGGCTGTAGGCTATTTCGAGCAAGGACAGACGACGATTGCGTTGGATGAGTTGAAGCAGTCCCTCGCGACTGATCCGGAGTACGCTGAGGCATACAGTTTGCGCGGGCTGATCTACATGCGCCTGAACGACTTCCGGTTTGCTGAGGAGAGTTTTAAAAAGGCAATGGCTTTAAATCCCCAAGATTCAAACGTAGTGCACAACTTGGGCTGGCTCATGTGTCTTCAGGCCAGATATCCTGAGTCCTTTGAATTGTTTTTCAAGGTGCTTTCAAATCCTCAGTACGGCGAGCGGGCCAAGACTTACCGGGCTTTGGGACTATGTCAGCTCAGGGCCGGGCTTAGGGTCGAGGCCGAGGCAAGCCTCTTGAAGTCTCACGAATTTGACGCAGCTAACCCTGTGACGGCCTACAATCTCGCGAAACTTATGTTCCAGCGTGGGGATCTAGTTCGTGCCCAGTTTTATGTCCGGCGTTTGAATAACAGCGAGTTGGCCAATGCGGAGTCATTGTGGCTAGGTGTCAAAGTTGAACGACGTATTGAAAACCGCGATGCGATGTTGCAGCTTGCAGCGCAGTTGATGAAGCGCTTTCCTCAGTCTAACGAAGCTGCAGCTTACCAAAGAGGTTCGTTCGATGAGTGAAGTCGAATCGAATCTTCCAATCGATGGTTTGACTTCGCCAGAGGCAGTTGCCCGTGTCCGTCGTGGGGGCGCGTTACTGAAAGCTGCGCGCGAAAGTCAAGCTATGCCCATTGCAGAGCTGGCTTTGGCACTCAAGGTGCCAGTCAACAAGCTGGAAGCTCTTGAGGGTGATCGCTTTGATTTGTTGCCTGATATTGTCTTTGTCAGGGCTTTGGCGGCAAGCGTATGTCGCTCCCTTAAAGTCGACCCAGCGCCAATATTAGCGAGTTTGCCCAACGTAACCGGAGTGCAACTTAATTCAAAGGTGCCTGCCATGAGCGTTCCCTTTCGGGCCCCCCGTGATCAGACGGGAGTGTCATTTAGGGATCAGCTTTCAAAGCCTATGATTTTTGTTGTCTTGATGTTGCTATTGGGCGCAGGGATACTTGTTTTTGCTCCTCTCCCTCAGTTGGCAAAATTGTCTGGATATTCACCTACCGACGCACTTGTCGAGAGTACACAGACCGTGCCCACCCCGACAGTCGGAACAGACGTGGCCCCTGTGCTGGTAGACACATCCAAAACGGTTGTCGACACTCCAATTGCACGGGAAAACTTGCCTATCGGGATCAGTCAAGCGCCAGCAACAACTGATATTGCTTCGCCATTGTCCGTTTCAAACATGCCCGCTCAGGGTGTCTCGGCAGCCTCAAGCAGTGCTTCGAATCTCGTGGTGTTCACGGCGCGCGGTGCTTCCTGGGTTGAGGTAATCGACTCTACTGCTTCAGTAAAATTGCGCAAAACGCTGGCTGATGGGGACGTTGTGAGCGCAACAGGTGTGGCGCCCCTTTCAGTTGTTGTTGGGCGGGCTGACGTCGTGGATGTGCAGTGGCGCAACAAGCCCGTTGATTTGATGCCCGTTGCAAGAGAAAACGTCGCTCGTTTTGAGGTGAAATGATGAATTACCCGTTGCCGATTGAATCGGCCGTCCCCAAAGCCAGGAAGTCTCGGCAATCGATGGTTCGCTGGGGCAGTCGAGTTGTCACAGTGGGCGGGGATGCTCCGGTGCGCATTCAGTCAATGACCAATACCGACACGGTTGATGTGATAGGGACCGCTATTCAAGTCAAAGAGTTGGCACTCGCCGGTTCTGAGATGGTGCGTCTGACTGTAAATACACCGGAGGCCGCTGAGGCGGTGCCGCATGTGCGCGATCAACTTGATCGGATGGGCATTGATGTTCCATTGATCGGTGACTTTCACTACAACGGTCACCGCTTGCTGACAGATTATCCGGCGTGTGCACAAGCGCTGTCCAAATATCGCATCAATCCGGGAAATGTAGGCAAGGGGGACAAACGCGACAAACAGTTTGGCTTGATGATCGAGGCAGCGATGCAGTGGGACAAACCCATTCGCATTGGGGTAAATTGGGGTAGCCTGGATCAGGCTTTGCTGGCCGGTTTGATGGATGAAAACAGCCAGCGATCGGAACCTTGGGCTCCAAAGTCCGTTATGTACGAGGCCTTGATCACTTCCGCACTTGAGTCAGCGCGCAGAGCCGTAGCTATGGGGATGAGCGAAAACCAGATTATGTTGTCCTGCAAGGTGAGCGGCGTGCAGGATCTGATTTCCGTCTACCGTGAATTGGCGAAGCGTTGTGACTTTGCGCTGCATCTGGGCCTGACCGAAGCCGGCATGGGGACCAAAGGTGCGGTCGGCTCAGCAACTGCGCTGTCCATACTGCTGCAAGAAGGAATCGGAGACACGATTCGTGTTTCATTGACGCCGCAACCAGGCGAGTCTCGCTCTCAAGAGGTTGTGATTGCTTGCGAGATATTACAGGCGCTGGAACTAAGATCCTTTGTTCCCAGTGTCACGGCTTGCCCGGGTTGTGGGCGAACCACCAGCACCACATTTCAGGAGCTTACCAAGCAGATTGAAGATTTCTTGCGGACGCAAATGCCCGTCTGGCGTGATAAATATCCTGGCGTAGAGAAGATGAAGGTTGCCGTGATGGGCTGCATCGTCAATGGTCCAGGCGAAAGTAAGCATGCAGATATTGGCATTAGCCTGCCAGGAACGGGAGAGGCCCCGGTGGCCCCGGTTTATATTGATGGTGAAAAACGTTTGACATTAAGGGGTGAGTCAATAGCAAACGAGTTCCAGTCGATTGTTGAAAATTATGTTGAGCAGCGCTTCGGCAAGCGTTCAGCTCCAGCCAATCCATGAGTGAGTCAATGATTGAAAAAGCAGCTGCAGTGAAGGCAAAAGTGGAAAAGTTGACTGGTGTTAAAGGGATGAACGATCTCTTGCCACCAGAGTCAGCTAATGTTGAATGGCTTGAGTCGAGAGTTCGTTCTTTGATGGCGCGCTATGCTTACAGAAATATCCGTACACCAATCGTTGAGAGAACGCCAGTTTTTGTCCGCGGTCTTGGCGAGGTCACTGATATTGTCGAAAAGGAGATGTATTCTTTTGAAGACAAATTGAACGGTGATTCGCTGACACTTCGACCTGAGGCGACTGCTGGCGTGGTTCGCGCTGTGGTCGAACATTCCATGCTGTACGACGGAGGAAAGAGGCTCTACTACGTCGGCCCCATGTTCAGGCATGAGCGTCCACAGCGCGGTCGATACAGGCAGTTTGACCAAATTGGTGCGGAAGCACTTGGGTTCTCTGGGCCCGAGGTCGATGCAGAGTTGATATTGTTGGCCGTTGCATTGTGGAAAGACGTCGGTCTAACAGACATTCGACTGGAGTTGAATAGTCTTGGGCAACCGCAGGAACGATTGAGCCATCGTCAAGCGCTCATTGCCCACTTTGAACTGCACGAAGATCTTTTGGATGAGGACGCGAAGCGACGCCTTTATACCAATCCTCTTCGAATTCTGGATACAAAAAATCCGGCGATGCAAGGTCTCGTTGAATCTGCGCCAAGGCCGCTTGATTATTTGGGGGAGTCGTCTTTAGCTCATTTCAATTCGTTGAAGTTGATTCTTGATGCCAATGGCGTCGACTACACGGTCAATCCTCGCCTGGTTCGTGGGATGGATTACTACAACCTCACTGTATTTGAATTTACAACCGATCGCCTTGGTTCACAGGGGACTGTATGCGCTGGCGGTCGGTACGACTATCTCGTTGAGCAACTTGGTGGAAAGCCAGCGCCTGCTGTGGGCTGGGCGCTTGGGGTTGACAGAGTCCTTGAGTTGATTCGTGAACAAGGCCTGGCGCCAACAGTCTCGCCCTTGGATGCTTATGCCATCGTCCCAGATGTCGCTTTTTTGCCCCAGGTTCTGAAGGTACTTCAAGTTCTTAGAACGGCAGGGGTAAATATTCAAATGCATACCAGCTCGGTGGATGGTATGGGCAGCATGAAATCGCAATTCAAGAAAGCGGACAGCAGCGGTGCGCGTTATGCACTCGTCTTCGGTTTGGATGAGGTCGCAGTCAATCAGGTTACAGTCAAGTCGCTTCGAGACGGCATAGGTCAACAGGTGACCCATTCGCTACTCGACATCGCCGGCTGGGCGACAACCCTACAATCTACCAACTAAACGTTGATGGGACCGACTGTCAAATGCGTCCCCAACCGTCAAAAGAGCACACATGGCAAATCATTTAGATCTTGAAGAGCAAGAGCAACTCGACCAACTAAAACATTTTTGGAAACAGTACGGCAACCTGATTACTTGGCTTCTGATTGTTGTTTTAGGCGCTGTCGCGGGCTGGAACTTTTACCAATATTGGCAACGGAGTCAGGCATCTCAAGCGGCAGTCATGTTTGATGAATTGGGACGATCCGCTGCTGCGGGTGACATTGCGAAATTAGACCGCGTCTTTGGCGACATGAAGGAGCGCTTTGGGTCAACCGTTTACGCTCAGCAGGCGGGGCTCATTGCAGCGAAGCAGTACTACAGTGTGAAGAGTATTGACTCGGCTGTAGGTGCACTGACGTGGGTGGCGGATCAATCGACAGACGCTGGATATCAAGCTGTTGCAAGGCTGCGCTTGGCAGACATCCTGGCAGAGAAGAAGTCGACTGACGAAGCCCTCAAAGTCTTGAATGGATCATTTCCAATTGGCTTCGAAGCATTAGTTGCTGATCGCAAAGCTGATATTTTGTTGATCCAGGGTAAAAATGAAGAGGCTAAGGCAGAGTATCAAAAGGCTTTTAACGGCTTCGGCGATCGAACAGAATACCGTCGTTTGGTTGAAATCAAGTTGAACGCTTTGGGCGTTAGTCCGCAGCTTATGAGCAGCACCGTCGTCTCATCGGAAGGCAAAAAGTGAATTCGAGATCGAAATTGACTGTGGCGGCCAAGGCTCTAGTGGGATGTGCGGTCCTGGGCTTGGTCTTCGGATGTGCTAGCGGTCCCCAGAAACCAAAGCCTGTCGATTTGCCGCCTGTTGCCGACCTACTGAAAGTGCGCCTGGCTTGGAGCATTAAGTCCGCACCTTCAGACTTCCCGCTCAATATTCAGGTCGTGGGCAACACCGTGACTGTGGCCGGTTCAGATGGCTCCGTGATGTCCATTGATCCGCAAACAGGAGCGGAGCTTTGGCGAGCCGCTCTAGGGGGACAAATTCTTGCGGGAGTCGGGAGCGATGGCCGCGTTGCTGCGGTTCTGACCCGGGGAAATGAATTGGTGGCCATGGAGGGCGGCAAGGAAACATGGCGCCAAAAAATGACGGCTCCAAGTTTTACATCGCCTTTGGTTGCCGGTGGGAGAGTATTTTTGCTAGGGGCTGATCGCTCTGTCAATGCGTTTGATGCCCAGTCTGGCCGCAAACTTTGGGGCGTGCAGCGTCCGGGTGAGCCCCTGGTTCTGCGCCAGGCAGGCGTGCTGCTGGCTGTCGGTGACACTTTGATTGCAGGCTTATCCGGACGCCTTGTAGGAATCAATCCATTGAACGGTGCCGTTCTTTGGGAATCCCCGATTGCTGTTTCCCGGGGGACAAATGATATTGAGCGATTGGTCGATTTGGTGGGGCGAGTCAGTCGTGATGGAGGTGTTGTCTGTGCGCGTGCCTTCCAAACTGCTGTTGGTTGTATCAATGCTGAGCGGGGGAGCTTGCTCTGGACCCGGCCTGCTAACGGTTTTGTCGGTGTGCATGGCGATGGAAAATATGTTTTCGGTGCGGAAGGTGACGGAAAAATGCTGGCGTGGCGTCAGGCCGATGGTGAGCGCGTCTGGCAGTCAGATCGCCTCCAGTATCGAAATCTGACCGCTCCGCTCGTTGTCGGACGTTCCGTCGCGGTGGGCGACGAAGCTGGTAACGTCCATCTGATGTCACGAGAAGACGGAACGTTGCTTACCCGCCTTGCAACTGATGGCTCGGCCATCACTGCAGCACCGGTTTTGGCCGGTCAAACACTGATTGTGGTAACTCGCAACGGTGGGATTTTTGGTTTTAAGCCTGAGTGAGCGCCAGTTCGTACATATGAAACCTGTTTTGGCCCTCGTTGGCCGGCCTAATGTAGGCAAATCAACTCTCTTCAACCGATTAACTAAATCGCGTGACGCGATCGTCGCAGATTTCTCTGGTTTGACCCGTGATCGTCATTACGGCAACGGCAAACAAGGCAAACACGAATACATCGTGATTGACACTGGCGGATTCGAGCCTGATGCCGCCAGCGGAATTTTCAAGGAGATGGCCAAGCAGACGCGTCAAGCTGTCGCGGAGGCCGATGTGGTTATTTTCGTGGTGGACGCCAGAGATGGTATTTCTGCTCAGGATCACGAAATTGCCAAGTATTTGCGCCGTCTGGGCAAGCCATGTGTATTAGCTGCCAACAAGTCAGAGGGGATGGCTGCAGGAGCCCAACTGGTTGAATTCTTTGAGTTGGGTCTGGGCGAGGTGCACGCCGTGTCGGCAGCCCACGGACAGGGCATTCACTCATTGGTTGAGTTGGCATTGGAGCCGCTTCATTTGGAGGACCCCGATGAAACTCTTGAGACCCATGAGCCCGGTGTTATCAAGCTAGCCGTGGCAGGGCGACCCAATGTAGGTAAGTCAACGTTGATCAACACTTGGCTGGGTGAGGAGCGACTGGTCGCGTTTGACCTTCCCGGCACAACTCGTGATGCTATTTCAGTGCCTTTCGAGCGCAATGGTCAAAAGTTTGAATTGATCGATACGGCTGGTCTGCGTCGCCGCGGCAAGGTGTTTGAAGCGATTGAGAAGTTTTCGGTTGTCAAGACACTGCAAGCGATTGAGTCGTCAAACGTGGTCTTGCTATTGATTGATGCGACGCAAGGTGTGACCGATCAAGACGCCCATATCGCTGGCTATATTCTTGAGAATGGCCGTGCTGTGGTTCTGGCGGTCAACAAATGGGATGCCGTCGACGAGTATCAACGGGAGCTGGTCAAGCGCTCCATCGAAACTCGGCTGCCTTTTTTGAAGTTTGCAACAATGCACTTGATTTCGGCGACCAAAAGACAAGGGTTAGGTCCGCTATGGGCTTCCGTAACGCAAGCTTTCAAGGCCGCGAATTGCAAGATGTCGACCCCGATCTTGACTCGTTTGTTGCTCGAGGCAGTTCAATTCCAGAGTCCCAAGCGGTCAGGTATGTTCCGGCCCAAATTGCGCTACGCGCACCAGGGTGGCATGAATCCTCCTGTCATCATCATCCACGGAAATTCCCTTGAGCATGTAACGGCGGCCTATAAGCGATACCTTGAAGGTCGGTTTAGAAAAGAGTTCGATTTGGTGGGGACGCCGATGCGAATTGAGCTAAAAACTTCCAGCAATCCGTTCTCAGATAAATAGACTCGAGTTGTCTCCTTCGTCAAAGGTTGGAGAGACGTGCTTTCCCGAGTAATCCATATTTTTGGCTTGATACATTGTTAATTGTGGGATTGCCTTTTATCAGCCAAAGAACATCATGTGCTGTGTTATCGTGACAGCTTCTTTAATTTTTTGAACACGGAGAATATC